>NZ_CANDOD010000009.1:0-219535 GCF_947387585.1 Grimontia sp. SpTr1 | reverse complement strand
CGCAGTTTGGTAGCGCATCTGGTTTGGGACCAGAGGGTCGGGGGTTCGAATCCCTCTTCACCGACCACATTCAGAGAGCCCGCTCAATCAAGCGGGCTTTCGTCGTTTTAAGCAAGGATAGAACTTTCAGTAGTTCTGAACTTGTCGGGAATGCCGAACCCGAAAAGAAATTGGCAAACAAAACAGTGGTGGCTGTAGCTCAGTTGGTAGAGTCCCGGATTGTGATTCCGGTTGTCGCGGGTTCAAGTCCCGTCAGCCACCCCATTCGGTGAATAGCGCAGTTTGGTAGCGCATCTGGTTTGGGACCAGAGGGTCGGGGGTTCGAATCCCTCTTCACCGACCACATTCAGAGAAGCCCGCTCAATCGAGCGGGCTTTTTCGTATCTGCTTTCTATTACGCTTTTAACTTCTTGGTTTGCTTGGTGTGGCGATCTGCTGGAGGTTAGTTAGCACTGCTTGTTACCGCGCCTTCCCTTGTCATCAGGACAATAAGCCGTCTTATTCTTGTCGACTAACGTTAAATAATGGCTCGGTGCCCTATTCTTTTTTGGGTTTTCTTCACACTCTTGATTTAAAAGTGAACGCTATTCATCATAGAAACGCGTGAAATGTTACATTTTCTTAGTTATCAGGTGCATAGCTAACCATATTAAACACTTTGATTACTGCCTCACATTTACCTGTTTTCCTTATCGGCAACTGCCCGTAAAACAAGGGTTAATACTCATACGGTTGTTTATCTGCTAATGCCTTTTTGTTGAATATTTATTCGATAAATCGCGCTTCTTATGGCTGATAGTTTCACTATGTTGATTTCTCGTGAAACATTTGCCAGATTGTAATGCGCTTATTTAGCCTGTTTTGTTGATGTTAAACAGGGATTGTTTTCCGGCAGGCACGGAATTGTGCAGTACCAAGGGTCTGGTCAATGGCATTATTGGAAGTTAAGAACCTCCGTATCGAGTACCCCTCTCGTCACGGCGTATTTGCAGCAGTGAAAGATCTCTCCTTTTCTATCGAAAGGGGAGAGATAGTTGGTGTGGTTGGTGAGTCTGGTGCAGGGAAATCGACGGTAGGTAATGCCGTTATCGATTTATTGAGCCCTCCGGGTCGAGTAGCCAGTGGGAATGTGTTCCTTGATGGTGAGAAAATCTCTGGTCTTGCGCCTGACCAAATCCGTCGTTACCGCGGGGCGAGAATTGGATTTATCTTCCAGGATCCAATGACGTCTCTCAACCCACTGTTCACTGTTGAGCAGCAGCTGGTTGAAACCATCACAGTTAACCTGAATGTTGGTGAAGAAGAAGCCAAAAAGCGCGCATTGGCGCTAATGGAACAGGTGGGTATTCCCGAAGCACATAACCGCATTAAACAGTACCCGCATCAATTCTCCGGCGGCATGCGCCAGCGTGTGGTGATTGCTATTGCACTGGCAGGTGAGCCCGACCTTATTATTGCAGATGAACCGACAACAGCGCTGGATGTGTCGATTCAGGATCAGATTCTTAACCTTATCCGCACGCTATGTGTCGAAAAGAATGTGGGCTGTATGCTGGTGACCCACGATATGGGTGTGGTTTCCAATGTCACAGACAAAATTGCCGTGATGTACCGTGGTGATTTGGTGGAGTTTGGTGAAACCGCCAAAGTGCTCAACAACCCTGAACATCCCTATAGCCGCAGCCTGATTTCCGCTGTACCGCGTTCAGATATCAAACTCGATCGCTTTCCGCTCGTGAGTTACATCGAAGAGGCGGTGGAGATGAAGCCGCTGGATGTGAAAACCCATTGGCTGGGGCAAAGTCAGGACGAGCGTGAATACACAGGCTCTTTGCTGAGAGTCGAAAACGTAAACTTACGTTTTGTCACCAAAGACTCCTTCTTTGAAAGTCGCCGCGAATACGTGCAGGCGTCGAATAATGTCAGTTTTGAAGTCCATGAGGGTGAAACATTTGGCCTGGTGGGCGAATCTGGCTCTGGCAAATCGACCATTGCCCGTGTGATTGCGGGTCTCTATCCGCCGAACTCGGGGAAGGTATGGTTTGAAGGTATCGATCTGACGTCGTTGAAAAGTGAAGCGCAACGCCGTCCGATGCGCCGCCAGATGCAGATGGTATTCCAGAACCCTTATTCATCAATGAACCCGCGCATGAAAGTGCAGGACATCATTGCTGAACCTATTCGTTTCCATAAGCTGGCAGATGAAAATCAGATCCGCCAAATCGTCGGCGATCTGCTCGATCACGTTGGGCTAGGCCGCGGAAGCGGTATCAAATATCCCCATGAATTCTCCGGTGGTCAGCGCCAGCGTATTTCTATCGCACGTGCATTGGCAACCCGTCCACGCCTTCTCATTTGTGATGAACCAACCTCCGCATTGGATGTGTCGGTACAGGCGCAAATCCTGAACCTTTTAAAAGATCTGCAGCAAGAATTGAACCTGACCATGCTGTTCATCAGCCACGACTTGCCTGTTATCAGACAAATGTGTGACCGCATTGGTGTGATGCAAAAAGGCACCCTGCTCGAAGTGGCGCACACCGAAGCGTTGTTTAAGTCACCACAGCATGAATACAGCAAGCAGTTGATTT
Organism: Grimontia sp. SpTr1; assembly: GCF_947387585.1. Classification (NCBI taxonomy): domain Bacteria; kingdom Pseudomonadati; phylum Pseudomonadota; class Gammaproteobacteria; order Vibrionales; family Vibrionaceae; genus Grimontia; species Grimontia sp. SpTr1. The sequence continues at coordinate 216,944 of NZ_CANDOD010000009.1, read as the reverse complement.
CTTTGATGCCTGAGTTCAAAGGCATGAGTGCAGTCGCAGGGTAAAAACGAATCCCACCATCGGCGAAAGGATGATGTTGTGTTCGCTGGTGGTTTCAATTTGCAATACACAACAAAACGGGAGCTAAGGCTCCCAGCATAAGGAGTCATGCAATGAAAACCTTCAAGAGTAAAATCGCGCTCGCGATGATGGCGGCGGGCCTGAGCTTTGCTGCGTCTGCAGCAGATATTACCGTTGCTTACGATGCCGACCCAGTGTCACTGGACCCGCATGAGCAGCTTTCTGGCGGTACTCTTCAGTTGTCACATATGGTCTTCGACCCACTGGTGCGTTTTAACCAGTCAATGGAGTTTGAACCACGTCTGGCGGAATCTTGGGAGCGTGTAGACAACGAAACCATGCGCTTTAACCTGCGCAAAGGCGTGAAATTCCACTCTGGCAACGATATGACCGCTGATGATGTGGTTTGGACTTTCAACCGCCTGAAATCATCACCAGACTTCAAAGGTATTTTTGCACCGCTGGTTTCCCTGACCAAGGTTGATGACCACACGGTAGAAATCAAAACCGATGGCACATACCCGCTGATCGAAAACGTGGCGACCTACATTTTCCCGATGGACAGTAAGTTCTACACGGGCACCACCGCTGATGGTAAAGACAAAGCTGAGGTGGTGAAGCACGGTAACTCTTTCGCGTCGACCAACCTTTCTGGCACGGGGCCTTTTATTGTTAAATCCCGAGAGCAGGGCGTAAAAGTTGAATTCGAACGCTTTGCAGATTACTGGGACAAAGATTCTGGCGGTAACGTTGAGAACCTGACTTTGGTGCCAATCAAAGAAGATGCGACCCGTGTAGCTGCAATGCTATCTGGCGATGTTGATATGATTGCGCCGGTTTCACCGAACGATTACAAGCGCATCGAGAACGCGAAAGGTGTGGATCTCTACACCATGCCAGGTACCCGCATCATCACCTTCCAAATGAACCAAAATAGCAACCCAGCTCTGAAAGATGCGCGTGTGCGTCAGGCTATTGTTTACGCGGTCAACAATGAAGGTATCGCGAAGAAGGTCATGAAAGGCGCAGCGACAGCGTCTGCACAGCAAAGCCCTCCAGGCTATGCCGGTTACAACGAGAGCCTGAAGCCGCGTTATGATCTGAAAAAAGCGAAGCAGCTGATGGAAGAAGCAGGCTATGGTGACGGCTTCAAGCTGACCATGATGGCGCCAAATAACCGCTACGTGAACGATGACAAGATTGCGCAGGCCACTGCTGCAATGCTGTCAAAAATCGGTATCGACGTTGACCTGAAAACCATGCCAAAAGCGCAATACTGGCCTGAGTTCGACAAGTGTGCGGCTGACATGCTGATGATCGGTTGGCACCCGGATACTGAAGATTCTGCGAACTTCACTGAGTTCCTGGCGATGACCCGTAATGCTGACACTGGTAAAGGCCAGTACAACTGTGGTCACTACAGCAACTCTGAAGTGGATAAGCTGGTTAACGAAGCGAACAAAGAAACTGACCTGACCAAGCGTAATGCGATGCTGAAGAAAGTAGAGGAAATCCTCTACAACGAAGCGGCGTTCGTTCCTCTGCACTGGCAAGATCCTTCCTGGGCAGCGAAAGAGAACGTAGAAATTGGTCCAATCGTGAACGGGATGAACTTCCCTTACTTCGGTGACCTGGTCGTTAAGTAACGAGCGACTGCTTTTCCGCCGGAGAGCCCTCATTTCCGGCGGAGACGAAACAACGTAAAACGGAAACGGCCGTCATGACCACCCGTGGAATGTCCGGCCGTTTCTTTCAGTAGGAAGTCTCTACTGAAAGATTCAAAAGCAAAAATCTTCAAGGAAAGTGAAGGGGCTAGGAATGTTTACCTTTCTCGTCAAGCGCCTAATTCAGGCGGTGATAGTGATGTTTGTGATCAGTCTGGTGGCGTTCGCCATTCAGGACAACCTTGGCGATCCGTTGCGTGAAATGGTGGGTCAGTCTGTATCAGAGTCAGAAAGACAAGCCCTGCGTGATGAGCTTGGATTGAACGACCCTTTCATCGAAAAGTACTCACGCTTTGTCGGCAATGCGCTGCAAGGTGATTTGGGTACCTCTTATTTCTTCAAACGCCCGGCGGTTGACGTCATTCTCGATAAACTTGTGGCAACGTTGGAGCTGGTGATCGGGGCGACCATCATTATCGTCGTTTTTTCTATTCCGCTCGGGGTTTACTCTGCCATCCACCCAAATAGCGTCTTCACCAAAATTATCATGGCAGGGAGTAGTATCGGTATCTCGATTCCGGTGTTCCTGACTGCCATTATGTTGATGTATATCTTCTCCATTGAGCTTGGCTGGCTTCCTTCATTTGGCCGTGGTGATACGGTCAATGTATTCGGCTGGGAGACTGGTTTCCTCTCACTGGATGGTCTTTCGCATCTGATCCTGCCAAGTATCGCTCTGTCATCTATCATGCTGCCGTTGTTTATCCGCCTGGTTCGCTCTGAAATGCTGGAAGCGTTGAGCACTGAATACGTCAAATTTGCCCGTGCCAAAGGCTTGCCAGAAAGAACGGTGCAGTACAAACATGCTCTGAAAAACACCATGCTGCCAGTCGTGACGGTCGGTGGTGTGCAGATAGGTACCATGGTGGCTTACACCATTTTGACGGAAAAAGTCTTCCAGTGGCCAGGTACCGGCTTTCTGTTCCTCGAAGCTATCAACCGTGTGGATACGCCACTTATCACAGCGTATGTCATTTTTGTCGGTTTGCTGTTTGTGGTCACCAATACCCTAGTGGATTTGTTGTACGGCCTGATTAACCCAACGGTTAACCTGACAGGCAAGGGGGCATAATCATGACCAATGTAAATACCAAAACGCCTTCTCGCTGGCAGCAGTTTCTGGACTCGGATTTCTTCTATTTCTTCAAACGCGACAAAGTGGCGATGTTTAGCTTCGCCGTGTTCCTGTCGTTTGTGCTGGCCGCGATTTTTGCACCCCTGATATCGCCAAGTGACCCTTACGATTTAGCGTCCATCGATATCATGGACTCCGAGCTTCCTCCGACCTGGATGGAGTGGGGCGATGAGCGCTTCTTGCTGGGTACTGATAATCAGGGACGGGATATTCTCTCGACCATTCTTTACGGTCTGCGCATCTCACTGATGATTGGTCTGGGCGCGGTGGCACTTCAGTTGTTACTTGGCATAGTTATCGGTTTGAGTGCTGGCTACTTTGGCGGTCGTATTGATAGCTTCCTGATGCGTATCGCTGACGTTCAGCTTTCTTTCTCCACCATGATGGTGGCGATCATCGTGTCGGCAATTTTCAAAGCCAGCTTTGGCAGCGACTTCTACAGTGAGTACGCGATTTTAATGCTGGTGGTGATTATTGGTATTGCAGAGTGGCCGCAGTATGCCCGTACAGTGCGCGCCTCCGTATTGGCTGAAAAGAAAAAAGAGTATGTGGAAGCAGCGCAGGTGATGGGCTTCAAAGCGCCTCGCATCATGTTCCGGCATATTCTGCCCAACTGTCTGTCGCCAATCTTGGTGATTTGTACCGTGCAGGTAGCCAACGCCATCATGTCAGAGGCGGCGCTTTCCTTCCTTGGTTTGGGGATGCCAGTTGATAAGCCTTCGCTTGGCTCACTGATCAGTATCGGCTTCACTTATATCTTCTCTGGCGCATGGTGGATCACTGCATTCCCTGGCATTGTGCTCGTCACCTTGGTGCTGGTGATCAACCTTCTGGGTGACTGGCTGCGCGATGTCTTCAACCCCAAAATTTACAAAGGTTAATGAATAAAGACAGGGCAGCATCACGCTGCCCTTTCTGTTATTCACTCGTTATTTCGTCAATTTCGCGCTAGGCTAACTGTCTGAACAATAAAACTTCGTGGCGGTATCGAGTTCAATGCTCTCAAGACTTTTCAGCATTCTAGCTATCTCATTACTTTGCGTATTTTCCTTCGCTTCGGCACAGGCTGCTGAAGCTTGCGAGTCCGTAGAAAAAGATGGATGGCAAGTCGTGGAGCAAAGCTGCAAAGTGGGGGCTGGGCTTTGGTCAAAACGTCCTATAAAAAACGAAGGTCGGTTCTGGGTGCAATGTGGCGTGGTCAGCCAGTTACCTAAGCCTTGGTTTCAGAAAGAAGCTGAAGCTGTGCTTATGCAGGACAAACTGGTATTTCGTCAGGAAGGCAATCAATACCGCTGTTTGGTTGGGCCGTTTGAACGCTACTCGGAAGCTGAAATCGTCAAGGATGTCATGAAGCAGCGCAAAGTGTTCGCTTCAGCCTTTATCCGCGATATATCTCAGCCCGAGAAGGCAACAAAGCTCAGCCAGTCCGCCAAGCCAAAGAAAACGTCGGTCGTAAAGGCTTCGAAGCCAGCGAAGACAGAACGTCGATACATTGATGTCGGGTTGTTGAAAAGCCCGAAGCCAGAACTTAATGAGCCGCGCTACAGTGCCAAACAAAACGTCTGGTGGCGTGCCACGTTGAGGGAAGCCAATCAAGCTTGTCGACAAGATGGCATGAAATTGGTGTCTGAATCGACGTTGAAAACCCTGTCATCCACGCCGGATTGGAAAAGTACCTATCCAAGCAGACTGCCTTACTGGGTGGCAGAAATGCGCGCCTTCGACGTCGTGATGGGACTTTCCATGCCGCTTTCACTTGAATCAGCGTTACTGGTGCTTTGTGAGCCTCAGTGAGGCAATGATGCTGGGCTTCGGTCAGAGTTGTGAATTCTGCTGTAGAAACAAACGTTAAATCCCTCCTCGTCGCCTGCCGCTTTTAAAATAGCTCCGAAGAAGGCACGCGTTTTTCGTTGTACGGCAGTAAAAAGGCAAATCATTCATGCACTCCCGCAGTCTCCCTGTTTTGAAGCTAGCTCTCTCGAGTATCCTTTTTATATCGAGCACTTCTGTGTTTGCTTCTGAGGATCTCGATGCTCGTTGCAAAGGTGAAAAATCGTCTGAGGGCTACTCTGTTGTGGGCGAGAGCTGTCCTATTGGCGAAGGGTTATGGGGGAGAAAACCTGCTAAGAATGGCGCGTTTTGGGTGCAGTGTGGTATTTATGCGGAACTGCCTGATCAGAGTGAAGCCGTCAATGGTGCGCTCTATCGAAAGGAAGGCCGCCAGTATCGATGTTTAGCTGGGCCTTTTGATTCTTTTGGCGAAGCGATTGAAACGCGAAACAGCTTGCGAGCCCAAGCTGAAACCGCTGATGCTTTTATCCGTCAGGTGGGTTATCAGCCAAGCGTGAAAAAAACAGTGTTAAAGACAGCGTCGGCTTCTGCAAAGAAGGGGTCGATCAGGCATCAGGAACAGGTTTTAGGCTTTTGGGCCCCAAAACCAAAAGGCATGGATACTAGATACACGATTAACCGCCGTGACTGGTGGCGGGCAACGTATCAGGAAGCCAACAATGCCTGCCGCAAGAGCGGTAAAACACTGGTGTCAGAAAGAAGCCTGAGAAAGGCGATATCAACATCGCGTGGTGCAAAAGCGCTCCCCGATCTTTATCCCTACTGGCTCAGTAACGGGCAGGTTTACGACATCAAGCTGGATATGTCATTTGTGGCAATATCAGACACGCTGACATTGAATGTGTTGTGTGAGTGATAGGAAGAAAAAAAGCGACCGGATGGCCGCTTTGAATCAGTTAGCAAAGATACTTGCCAATCAGTTTTTGATTTTTTGCATTACTTGGCGGCTATTGAGTGAGCCATCCAGATTGTATTTATAGCGAGTCAGAATACCTTCATCCCATGCTTTACCTGCAGGTTGGTATTCCCACTTGATGACAAACTGACTTGAGCATGTTGCGCCTGGCTTGCCTGGAGTGTAGTTGTCGTCATCGCAGAAGAGAACGCCTGAGTTCAGTTCAGATAGCGTTGCTTTTGATTCGCGACCTGTTTGGTTGAACCACCAGTAGTCAATTGTTGATAGAGCAGCGTAGTCGTGGGTTTCATTCTCGATTGGTTCTGCGGAAGTATCACTACCATTGCTGGTGCACTCAGTGCCGCTCATGGTCAGACCTTTGCTATCAAAAGCGAAGTTCAACTTTGCGATTTCGCCATTACCACATACTGAGGTCTCTACCCAGTTACCGATAAAGTCGACATAGCGCTCTTCCGCTTTAGAATCAGTTGCGTAGTAGAAGTCCATGTAGGTAGTTGTGCGACCATCACAGGTGTTTTCTTCGCTTGAGGTACACTCGATTTTTTTACGCGCGACTGTGTGAACGCCAGTGACTGAATCATAGAAACCTGACTGGATTTCGCGCTGCCAGTCTTCACCTGTCTCTGAGTCGTTGCGAACTTCATCACTAAGAGTGTTCAGGGATTGGGAAGTACAACCTGTGGTGGAGTCAGCACAGGCAATAGGACCGAAGTCTGGCACTGTATCCCATAGCTCTTTCTCATCAGCTAGATATTCTTCGTTTTTATCTAAGCGGATCTGCTCAAAACTGTTGTTGAAACCGGATGAATTGGTACCGTCATTGGTGCCAGCTAAAATTGTCACGCCGTCAGATTCGAACTTAAACAACATCAGTTCCATGCCACGCGTTTCGTTGAATTCCTGTGTGGTCAGAGTTTTGTCTGCATGGATGTAGATGCGTTCTGAGCTGTCTGGTGTATCAGACACGGTCAGAGATGTAGAAACATTGCGGATGATTTTGCCGCTATCGAGAGCGAAATCCGCAACGGGTTGGTCGTCTCCACGCACATACTCGTCAGAATTTAGCGTTTGCAACATATGTGAAAGTGCTGCTTCTTCGTCAACGATATCCGCAATATTGCCATCAAAGGCAATCAAAAAGTCCTCGACACTTTGCTTGTCGTTAAGAACGACATCACTTAATAGCTTCGCAATTTCAGGGTCATCCATGGAGCGCAGAGCTTCAGGGATAGTTAGCATGCCGTTGCCATTACCGCCAGCCATTTTGTCCAGAGACTGCAGCAGTACAGCAGTGTTAAGAGCGGTATTGTATTTACCAGCACCCTCAAACGGCGTGATCACACCGCGGCCTGACGCTGCACCAATCTTGATGCCGTTCTCGCCACCGATAAAGAAGGTTACTGTCTCGCCTTCTCGAGCATTAAACGAACCTTCTGCATCTGTGATGCCGGTATTGCCAGAACTGGTTTTGTAGAAAAGGCCTTCAACTGCAGCGTCGACGTATTGACCCGTAAACTCTTTACCATAAGTCGGCTCTGAAGGGGTTACGACACTTGCTGAATCATCACTACCACAGCCCGCCAGAATCAAAGCAACTGACGCTGCCAACACAGAAGTTTTAAAGTTCATCTCTCACCCGGAATGAATAAATATTTGAATAGACACTTAGATAAATTGACCAGTCGCATTCAGCGTTCTGGAATGAGGGTCTAATTATTCGAAATAGACAAAAACCTCAATAGACCTTCTTTTTGTGAGAGTTTTATCTGAGAGGTTTTAGAAGGCGAGATATTGTATTGTGATCTGGCGCACGATGCATTTGGAGGCAGGCAAATTGGCTACAAGTCTCGCGATAAGATAGTTGGCGGGGTGTTAGGGAGTGCTTTGACTATTTATCTGATTTGGAAGCATAAAAAAGCCCCGCAAGTGCGAGGCTCTTTTTAATCGCTTGGCGATCAACGCATGGTAACGAATTCCTCGGAACCAGTCGGGTGGATCGCGACCACGCTATCGAAGTCTGCTTTGGTTGCGCCCATTTTCATTGCAACGCCAAAGCCCTGGATCATTTCATCCACGGTGTAGCCGATGCCGTGAAGGCCTACGACTTTCTCGTCATCGCCCGCACATACCAGCTTCATCTTGCATGGTTGACGATGCTGAGTCACGGCAGTGTACATGGCGGTGAAGCTAGAGGTGTAAACCTTCACATTTTCTTCGCCGTACTGCGCTTTCGCTTCGCCTTCAGTCAGGCCGATGGTGCCGATTGGTGGGTGGCTGAAAACCACGGTTGGGATCAGCTCGTAGTCCATCTTGGCGTTGGTTTTGCCATTGAACAGGCGCTCTGACAGTTGACGACCAGCTTTAACCGCGACTGGTGTCAGCTCAACACCGCCCTCCATGATGTCACCCACACAGTAGATGCCAGAGACATTGGTGTTCTGGAACTCATCCACTTTGATGTAGCCACGGTCGTTGGTTTCAACACCTGCTGCAGCCAGATTGATTTTGTCTGTGCTTGGATGACGGCCGATAGCCCAGATCAGCAGATCTGTGTTGTGAGTTTGGCCACTTTCGAAGTGTAGGGTCAGTGAGCCGTCAGACTCTTTCACCACTTCCTTTGGAATCGAGTGGGTGTGAAGCGCTGGGCCTTCTTTTTCCATTACCTCAACCAGTGTGTCGATAATCATTGGGTCGAAGCTGCGGAGTGGAGACTCTTTACGCACAAACAGGTGTGTTTCAGTGCCCAGTGCATTCAATACACCGGCGATCTCTACTGCGATGTAGCCTGCACCAACCACTGCAACGCGTTTTGGTTGCTCGTTCAGCTCAAAGAAGCCGTTTGAGTCGATACCATGTTCCGCACCAGGAATGTTTGGAATGGTCGGTGCGCCGCCTACAGCTATCAGAATGTTGTCAGCGCTGTAGTGCTCGCCGTTTACTTCAACCGTTTTGGCATCAACAAACTTGCCAAAGCCTTCAATCACTTCGATTTTGTTCTTGCCCAGCACGTTTTCATAAGAGGTGTGGATGCGGCCAATGTAGGCTTCACGGTTTTCTACCAATTTGTCCCAGCTGAACTTGTTCAGTGTGGTGTCAAAGCCGTAGTCAGGACCGTACATTTTGATGGCTTCTGCGATTTGCGCGCCGTGCCACATCACTTTCTTTGGCACACAACCTACGTTGACGCAGGTGCCGCCGAGGTGTTGCGCTTCGATCAACGCGACTTTTGCACCGTACATCGCAGCACGGTTTGCGGAGGCGATACCGCCACTGCCGCCGCCGATACAAATATAATCAAAATGCTTGGCCATGAGTTTCTCCGTTTGGTTATTCTTAAATCCCGTTGAGCGGGGAAGCATTAGCATCCCCTGATAATATCAGACCTTTATTGATCCGTACGTTATTCAGGTACTACCCATTGTACAAATTGGTGGCCTGTCTCGGATGCAATTTTACTTTGCAGCCAAGGTAGAATTTCTTTCATCTGTGCTTCCAGCGTCCACGGCGGGTTAATCACAATCATGCCGGACGCTGTCATGCCGCGCTCTTCACTGTCTTCCGCTACACCCAGTTCGATTTGCAGGATTTTTCGGATGCCGAGCTTTTCCAGACCTTTAGTAATGAGATCGATATTTTTGCGATAAACCACCGGATACCAAATCGCATAGGTGCCCGTTGCCCAGCGTTTCACGCTCTCATCAATAGCATCTACCACGTCCTGATATTCGTGCTTGAGCTCATAAGGTGGGTCAATCAACACCACCCCGCGCCGCTCTTTTGGTGGAAGGCTTGCTTTAAGACGCGCGTAACCGTCTTCCTTGTACATTTTTACCTGGCGGTCACCACGAAACTCCTGAAGCAGGAGAGGGAAGTCGCTAGGGTGAAGCTCTGTGAAAATAGCGCGGTCTTGTTCGCGTAGCAGGCTGCGGCCGACTTTCGGTGAGCCTGGGTAGTAACGCAGTTTGTTGCCTTGGTTCAGTGCGCGAATAGTATCAAGGTAAGGTTTGATCGCTTCAGGGGCATCGTCGCATTCCCAAATCAAGCCAATGCCTTCTTTGTATTCACCGGTTTTCTCAGCGCGTTCGTCAGACAAATCGTAGCGACCCGCACCGCTGTGGGTGTCGTGGTAGACAAAGGCTTTGTCTTTTTGCTTGAGCGATTCAATGATGAGGCTTTGAACTATGTGTTTGAGCACATCAGCATGGTTGCCAGCATGGAAGCTGTGGCGGTAACTGAGCATGTCGATATCCGGTGAAAATAGAAAAGTGTCGAGCATTATCGCTTATTGGAGGGATGGATCCAGCCTCAGCATTGAAAAGCCGCTTAATTGCCTTCATAAATACTAAGACTGAATATTATGAAGGAACTCATTATGTCCAACCCGCTGCTGTCGTTTAACGATTTGCCTCCTTTTTCTCAAATCAAACCTGAGCACGTGCAACCTGCCGTCGAGCAGGCAATTACTGATTGCCGCGCTGCGATTGAAGCGGTTTTGGAAAACAACACAGATCCAAGCTGGGACAACATCTGTGCAGCACTGGCAGAAAGCGACGACAGACTAAGTCGCATTTGGTCACCGATAGGCCATATGAATGCGGTGGTGAACAGTCAGGAATTACGAGAGGCGTATGAAGCCTGCCTTCCTATGCTGTCTGACTACTCGACGTGGGTTGGACAGCACAAGCCGCTTTATGATGCTTACAAGGCGATCAAAGCGCGTGATGATTTTGACTCCCTGACGCCAGCTCAACAAAAGACCATTACAGACTCTCTGCGCGATTTCGAGCTTTCCGGTATTGCATTGCCACCTAAAGAGCAGCACCGCTTTGGTGAGATCAGCAAGCGACTGTCTGAGCTGTCGTCGACTTTCTCGAACAATGTGCTCGACGCCACCATGGGTTGGTCCAAGCATGTGACCGACGAAAACGCGCTGGCGGGCATGCCTGAATCCGCGCTTGCTGCAGCTAAAGCGCAGGCAGAAAGCAAAGAGCTTGAAGGTTATGTGCTGACGTTGGACATTCCGTCTTACCTGCCAGTCATGACGTACTGTGACAACCGTGAACTTCGCGCAGAAATGTACGAGGCGTACACTACCCGAGCGTCTGACCGTGGTCCAAATGCAGGTAAGTGGGACAACACCGACCTCATCAATGAAACCCTGCTGCTGAAAAGTGAAATTTCCCGTCTGCTGGGCTTTGCCACTTACAGTGAACTGTCGCTGGCAACCAAAATGGCGGCGTCTACTGATCAGGTACTGACCTTCCTGAACGAGCTGGTGGAAAAAGCACGCCCACAGGGCTTGAAAGAATTCGATACCCTCAAGCAATTCGCCAAAGACAACTTCGGTGTGGAAACGCTTGAGCCTTGGGATGTGGGTTACTACGCCGAGAAACTCAAGCAGCATCAATACAGTATTTCTGATGAAGAGCTGCGCCCTTACTTTCCAGAAGACAAAGTGGTTGCCGGTCTTTTTGAAGTGCTGAAACGTGTGTTCGGCATGGACGTTAAACGTCGTGACGGCGTGGACGTGTGGCATGAGTCCGTGTCTTTCTACGATATCTTCGATGCGAAAGGCGAACTGCGCGGCAGCTTCTATCTCGACCTCTACGCCCGTGAACACAAACGTGGCGGCGCTTGGATGGACGAATGCCGAGTGCGTCGTGTGACCGAATCTGGTGAGCTGCAAAGCCCGGTCGCTTACCTAACCTGTAACTTCAACAAGCCAATCGGTGGTAAACCCGCGCTGTTTACCCATGATGAAGTGGTGACGCTGTTCCACGAGTTCGGCCATGGTATCCACCACATGCTGACCAAGGTTGATGTGTCGTCGGTATCTGGTATCAACGGTGTACCTTGGGATGCGGTTGAGTTGCCAAGCCAGTTCCTCGAAAACTGGTGCTGGGAAGAAGACGCGCTGGCGTTTATCTCCGGCCACTATGAGACCGGCGAGCCACTACCAAAAGAGATGCTGGATAAAATGCTGGCGGCGAAGAATTACAACTCCGCCATGGGCATGCTGCGCCAGTTGGAGTTTGGCTTGTTCGACTTCACCCTGTTTACCCGTTTCGACGCGGAAGAAGGTGCGAAAGTGCTGGAAACGCTGGCAGAAGTGAAGAGTCAGGTCGCGGTTGTGCCGTCTCCAGACTGGAACCGATTCCCACACTCATTCAGTCACATCTTTGCGGGTGGCTACAGTGCGGGTTACTACAGCTATCTGTGGGCGGAAGTGCTGTCTTCAGACGCGTTCAGCCGCTTTGAAGAAGAGGGTATCTTCAATACGGAAACAGGCCAGTCGTTCCTCGAGAACATTCTTGAGCGCGGCGGCAGTGAAGAGCCAATGGAGTTGTTCAAACGCTTCCGTGGTCGCGAGCCATCACCGGATGCACTGCTGCGCCACAGCGGGATTGGCGTTTAACTCGTCATTATCAACCCAAAAAGAAAAAGCACGGTTTCGACCGTGCTTTTTTGTGCCTTCGACTGACTTACGCTATGGTCAGCGGCCAGTGGTTATCACTCTGGCGCTCTGCTTCAAGCGTCAACTCAGTCGCCATCAGCACATTTGCGTTCAGCCAGTTATCAGGCATCGTTAGTTCGAGCGAGTCGCCGTTTGCTTTTAGCGTAACAGCAGGAATCGCTTTACTGTCTCGGCGGTGACAGAGCAGTACCGCTATGCGTAAAAGACGCAGCAGGCGGTTAGCGCTGTTGGGTGAAATCGCACTTTGCGGCGCAATCGGAACCAGTTGCTCGCGGTAGTGGCGCAGCATTTCAGCCAGCAGTTTTTTCTGTGCGCGGGTAAAACCGGGTAGGTCGAGGCTATCGAGCAGGTAAGCGGCATGCTCACCGTCCTTTTTAAAGCCTATGCTCATACCGATTTCATGCAGTTTCGCAGCAGCATCAAGCATTACGGGCGCGACAGGCTCTGCAATCCAGTCTTCACCGCATTGTTGCAGCAGGCTTTGCGCTGTCTTCGCAACGTTGTCTGCGTGGATGTCGTCCAACTGGTAGCGGGACTGTATGCTATGAATGGTACGCTTGCGGATGTCCTGCTCGGACATTGTATCCATCATGCCATACACCAAACCTTCACGCAGCGCGCCGCCGGCCAGCGTCATTGACTCGATACCTAAATCCTCAAATATCGCAATCAGGATTGAGAGGCCGCTTGGAAACACCAAAGCTCGCTCTAACGTCAGGCCGTCGATATCGAGCTCTTCTACCTGTCCAAAGCCAATTGCCTGTTTGCGAAGGCGCTGGAGTTTCGCCAGGGTGATGGTTTCATCCATACCTTGCGCAACCATGATCTCCTGCAAGGCCTGCACGGTGCCGCTGGCACCCACACAGACATCCCAACCGAGTTCGCGATAGCGTTTGACGATAGGGGAAAGCACCGCTTTTGCGCCTTCAATGGCGGAGTCGAAACTCTTTTCGGTGAGTGAGCGATCTTTGAAGTGCTTTTCCAGCCAGGTCACGCAACCCATATCCAGACTGGTCAATGCCGCAGCATCAAAGCCTTCGCCGATAATCACTTCGGTACTGGCGCCACCGATATCGACCACCAGACGCTTACCTTTACCACCCGAGGTGTGTGCCACGCCCTGATAGATGGTACAGGCTTCTTCTTCACCTGTGATCACATGGATGGAGTGGCCAAGAATTTGGTTGGCACGCTTGATAAACACATCGGCGTTTTTGGCGCTGCGAAGGGCAGCGGTAGCGACGATACGGATGTTGTCTGAAGGAATGTCCTGAAGGCGCTCAGCGAACAATGAAAGGCAATCCCAGCCGCGCTGCATGGCTTCGTCACTGAGATTCAAATTGCTGTCGAGGCCGGAGGCCAGGCGTACTTTACGTTTGATTTTTGCCAACGTTTGTACGCTGCCTTGAACTTCACGAACAACCAGCATGTGGAAGCTGTTTGAACCGAGGTCAATGGCAGCGTACAGGGGCGAACGCGCGTTTTCCATGCTCTGTGGTTACCCCTGATAGATTTACGCTTTGTTGGTCGACGGGCGACGACGGCCGCGGCCACGTGATTGTGAGCCGGATTTGCCGGAGGTGTTACGGCGGCTGTTTACCTGACGTGGGCGATGTACCTTGATAGGTGCAGGCAGGTCAGTCAGCAGGGCATCTTCATTGTATTCAGATACCGGAATGGCGTGATCGATGTATTCTTCGATCGCTGGCAGGTTCACGGCATATTCTTCACACGCGAAGCTGATAGACGCACCACTTGCACCTGCACGACCGGTACGGCCGATACGGTGAACGTAATCTTCACAGTCATCTGGCAGGTCGTAGTTGAACACGTGGGTTACCTGAGGAATATGCAGACCACGGGCAGCAACATCGGTTGCAACCAGAATGTCTACGTTGCCTTTGGTGAACTCTTCCAGAATCTTAACGCGTTTCTTCTGAGGAACATCGCCAGTCAGCAAGCCTGCACGCAGGTCGTCGGCTGCCAGGTGACCCCAGATGTCTTCACAGCGATGCTTGGTGTTTGCAAACACGATCGCACGCTCCGGCCACTCTTCCTCAATCAGGGTTTGCAGCAGGCGCATCTTGTCGGTGTTCGACGGGTAGAACAGTTCTTCCTTAATGCGGTGACCGGTCTTTTGCTCTGGCTCAACCACAACATGCTCTGGGTTGGTCATGTGCTCAAACGCCAGTTCCTGCACGCGGTAAGAAAGGGTCGCGGAGAACAGCATGTTCAGACGGTCTGCCGGTGCCGGCATACGACGGAACAGGAAGCGGATGTCTTTGATAAAGCCCAGATCGAACATACGGTCTGCTTCATCAAGCACAACAGCTTGAATACCGCTCAGGTCAATCACGCGCTGTTTGTAGAAATCGATAATACGGCCACAGGTACCGATCAGGATATCAACGCCGCCTTCCAGTACTTCTTTTTGCTTCTCATAAGCTTCGCCACCGTAGGCAAGACCCGCAGTCAGAGAGGTTGAAGCCAGCAGCGGAGCAGCATCGTTATAGATCTGGATCGCAAGTTCGCGCGTTGGTGCCATGATGATAGCGCGCGGACAGTTTTTCTTGCGGTCGGCAGGTGCCTCCGTTGTCAGCAAATGGTGGAAAGTCGCAGTCAGGAATGCCATCGTCTTACCTGTGCCCGTCTGGGCCTGTCCTGCAATGTCTTGGCCGGTGAGCAGGACCGGCAATGCCAGAGCCTGGATAGGGGTACAATTATGAAACCCTTTTTCTTCCAAACCCTTGATAACATCGGCGTGAAGACCGAAGTCGGCAAATTTCTGCTCTGTGAGATGCGTCATTTTCATCCGCATAGAATATCAGCTTAGGCTTGCAATACGATAGTGAATACATTCAAATAGTGCGATGATTTACTGGTTGGTATATCACCAGTGACAAAAAATAATCATTGGAGTGAAAGATGAGCGACAAGATTTTGCAGCTGACCGACGACAGCTTCGACGCAGATGTTATCAATGCTGCAGGCCCTGTACTGGTTGATTTTTGGGCAGAGTGGTGTGGTCCTTGTAAGATGATCGCCCCGATTCTTGACGAGATCGCTGAAGAATACGAAGGGAAAGTCACTATTGGTAAACTGAATATCGACCAGAACGCAGGTACACCACCTAAGTTCGGTATCCGTGGTATTCCAACGCTGCTGCTGTTCAAAGACGGTGGCGTGGCGGCAACTAAGGTTGGCGCACTGTCTAAAACTCAACTGAAAGAGTTCTTGGACGCAAACCTGTAATGTGACAGAGAAGCCGTGACCATCCCCGGGCACGGCTTAATTCTTTCCGCCAGCTAGACAGCTTTCCAATCTGGTGCTAACTTATTGCACGTAAATTGTACATTTCTGTTCATTCCTCGATCACACCCTTGATCGCTAAACCCTAACTAACTCAGACCTCAAATTTGACTGACAAGACACCTACCACTATGAATCTTACCGAACTGAAGAATCAGGCCGTTTCTGAGCTTGTAGCCTTGGGCGAAAGCATGGGCCTTGAGAACCTTGCCCGCCTCCGTAAACAAGACATCATCTTTGCCATCCTTAAGCAGCACGCGAAAAGCGGCGAAGATATCTTTGGTAACGGTGTGCTGGAAATTCTTCAGGACGGTTTCGGCTTCCTGCGCAGCGCAGACAGTTCTTACCTGGCAGGCCCGGATGACATCTACGTGTCGCCAAGCCAGATTCGCCGTTTCAACCTGCGTACAGGTGACACCATATCAGGCAAAATTCGTCCACCGAAAGACGGTGAGCGTTACTTCGCACTGTTGAAAGTGAACGAAGTTAACCACGACAAGCCTGACAATGCGCGTAACAAGATCCTGTTTGAAAACCTGACCCCACTGCACGCCAACGAGCGTATGGTGATGGAGCGTGGTAACGGTTCAACCGAAGATATCACAGCACGTGTGCTGGACTTGGCATCTCCAATCGGTAAAGGTCAGCGTGGTCTGATTGTGGCACCGCCAAAAGCGGGTAAAACCATGCTGCTGCAAAATATTGCGCAGAGCATTGCCTACAATCATCCTGAGTGTGAGCTGATGGTACTTCTTATCGACGAACGTCCAGAAGAAGTGACCGAGATGCAGCGTCTGGTTAAAGGTGAAGTGGTCGCCTCAACCTTCGATGAGCCAGCAAGCCGTCACGTACAGGTTGCTGAGATGGTGATCGAGAAAGCCAAGCGTCTGGTAGAGCACAAGAAAGACGTGGTTATCCTGCTGGATTCCATCACCCGTCTGGCACGTGCTTACAACACCGTGGTACCAAGCTCAGGCAAAGTACTGACCGGTGGTGTGGATGCCAACGCACTGCACCGTCCGAAGCGTTTCTTCGGTGCGGCACGTAACGTAGAAGAAGGTGGCAGCCTGACTATCATCGCGACAGCACTGGTTGATACTGGTTCTAAGATGGATGAAGTTATCTACGAAGAATTTAAAGGTACAGGTAACATGGAGCTGCACCTGTCCCGTAAGATTGCGGAGAAGCGTGTCTTCCCTGCTATCGACTTCACCCGTTCAGGCACCCGTCGCGAAGAGTTGCTGACCAAGCCTGACGAACTTCAGAAGATGTGGATCCTGCGTAAGATTGTTCACCCAATGGGCGAAATCGAAGGCATGGAGTTCCTGATCGACAAGTTGGCAATGACCAAAACCAACGATGAGTTCTTCGAAGCCATGCGTCGTCAGAAGTCGTAAGCGTTTCAAATTGATAAAAAAGCACCGCCAATGCGGTGCTTTTTTATTAGGCTGACAAACGGATTGTTCTCTAATTACAATCTTATTAGTTGCCAAAACTGATACAGATCATCAGAATTGAGGCAAATCGCCAACCAGTCAGCGTAAATGGATAGGCTGACGTAGGATTTCCGGGATGAAACGATTACTGATTTTATTCGCTGTTATGTTGCCAACCCTGTTGCTTGGGGTGTCACGTGCTGTGACACTTTCTCCCAACGACGTGGCAGCACACATGGCCGATCCTGCCTCCGTCTCCAAAATCCTGCGTGCCACGAAATTGTTCGATGACAACGACATCGATGCGCTTAACACGTACCTGGACTCCCTGCCAGAACTGCAAAAAGAAGAAGCATTGACCGTTCTGGCTCGCAGGGCGCTCGATTTTTCAACCATGACACCAGAGCGCGAAAAGTTTCTGGTGACTATCAGCAGACAACAACCTAAATACCTGGTGAAAAGTCAGGGCGATGGCTTTTGGGTCACCATGCCGGCGTTTAACTACGCTGGGGAAGCGAAATGGGTACTTAACCGCTGGCAAATCAAGTTGATGCAGGATGAGGCGATGCGCCTTCTCAACTACAACCAGCTCAACCTGTCGAAGTGGCTCTCTTTTTCCTCGAATGACTACGCGTTGCGCCGTGAAGCGATCGTCACTCTCGTACCCACACTCAATCAAACCCAGTTGGATAAGTTGGTCGCTTTGTACCTTGATGACAAAAACATGGTATGGAGCCCTGACAATGCACTGCTTGCAGCGCTTGCTGAAAAAAGCGGCAAGCCCAAAGTGTACGATTTGTTGTGGCTTCGCCGCACCGACAGTTACAGTTTGGCTGCTCTACAGAAACTCGAAATGCCGCCTATTTCCAACAAGCATATCGAGCTGATGATCGCCGCCACCGTCAACCCCGTACTGGCAGAAACGGCTGTGCGACAGCTTGCGGGATTGCACCCTTTGCCTCAAAACGTTAAAGATTTCCTGCAAAAGCAAATCGCCGATCGTCAGCGGGGTAAAAACGTTGTTGAGCTGATCGCCCGCAAAGGCCATACAGAATGGCTGCGTGAGCTCGAACAAACGACCTCTGGCGTGACTCGCAGAAACATCCGCAATGGACTGGAACAGGTAGAAGGCTAATTGCCTTAAGAATTCTTACATATCCGCCTGTTCAGGTTTTATCGGCTCGTTATAATCGAACCAACACACCTCAACCGGGAAGGTTATGAAATTTACTGACTTACGCGCATTTATCGACCACCTGGAATCTGTGGGCGAGCTTAAACGCATCTCTCACCCTGTCAGCCCAGATCAGGAAATGACCGAAATTGCCGACCGCGTCCTGCGTGCCGGTGGGCCTGCACTCTTATTCGAAAACCCTGTCGGCTATGACATGCCTGTATTGGCCAACCTGTTTGGTACACCGAAGCGCGTGGCAATGGGGATGGGGCGCAAAGAAGTGAAAGAACTGCGCGAAGTCGGAAAATTGCTGGCTTACCTGAAAGAGCCTGAACCACCAAAAGGCTTCAAAGACGCGATTGAAAAGTTGCCTGTATTCCGTCAGGTACTGAACATGCCCGCTAAGCGTCTTCGCAAAGCGTCATGTCAGGAAGTGGTTTGGCAGGGCGATGAGGTCGATCTCGATAAAATTCCCGTGATGAGCTGCTGGCCGGGCGATGTCGCACCCTTGCTGACCTGGGGCCTCACCATCACCCGTGGCCCTAACAAAAAGCGCCAGAATCTTGGAATTTACCGCCAACAGAAAATTGGTAAGAACAAAGTCATCATGCGATGGCTGGCTCACCGTGGTGGCGCACTCGATCTGCGTGAGTGGATGGAAACCCACCCAGGTAAACCTTTCCCGGTTTCAGTCGCTTATGGTGCCGACCCGGCAACCATTCTTGGCGCGGTGACCCCAGTGCCTGACACCTTGTCTGAATACGCGTTTGCCGGTCTTTTACGTGGCAGTAAAACCGAAGTGGTGAAAAGCCTGAGTAACGATTTGGACGTTCCCGCGAGCGCGGAAATCGTCATGGAAGGCTACATTGACCCAAATGAGTTTGCGGATGAAGGTCCTTATGGTGACCACACCGGTTACTACAACGAGGTTGAACGCCATCACGTGTTTACTGTGACTCACGTGACCATGCGCCAGAAGCCGATTTACCACAGCACGTACACCGGACGTCCGCCGGATGAACCTGCGGTGCTGGGTGTGGCACTGAACGAAGTGTTTGTGCCTATTTTGCAAAAGCAGTTCCCGGAGATTGTCGATTTCTACCTGCCACCGGAAGGCTGCTCCTACCGCGCGGCAGTGGTGACCATGAAGAAGCAATATCCGGGTCATGCCAAGCGCGTGATGATGGGCGTGTGGTCCTTCCTTCGCCAGTTTATGTACACCAAGTATGTGATTGTTTGTGATGAAGACGTGGACGCGCGTGACTGGCACAGTGTTGCTCATGCGATGACGACCCGCATGGATCCGGTGCGCGATACCCTGATGATTGAACATACCCCGATTGATTCCTTGGACTTCGCATCTCCTGTTGTTGGCTTAGGCTCGAAAATGGGTCTGGATGTCACCAAGAAGTGGGAAGCCGAGCTTTCAGGTTACGCCAATGACGACGCTCGTGTTGCGGACAGTGAAGAGATTGAATCCCGCGTTGCGGCTCTTAAAGCGGCACACAGTGAACTGACGGATATTTATCTGCCACCGGAAGCGCATGCCAACGGCATGGTGATGGCCACTATCAAGAAAGAGGCGCTTGGTGATGGTCCGCGAATCATTGAAGCGGTTTGGAATTCGCTCGGGGAAGTGGCGGACGTGAAGTTTGTGATGGTGTTTGATGAGGAAGACGTCAACATCCGCGACTGGAACGATGTAATTTGGGCAATAACCACCCGAATGGATCCCGCTCGTGATACCCTGTTGCGCGCAAACGCGCAGGATGATGAGTCTCAGGCTCTGCGTCCGGGGTCTAAAATGGGATTAGATGCGACCAACAAATGGCCGGGTGAATCGGTTCGTGAGTGGGGAACGCCCATCAGCAAAGACCCGCTAACTGTCGCGAATGTTGATGAAATGTGGGATAAACTGGGTCTCTAGAACATGTATGCGGTACACCTGATGCCTGCCGGAACGCAATTTACCGTATCCGGACACCAGACATTATTACAAGGCGCGCTCGACGCAGGGGTACCTTTTCCTAACCGTTGCCAGATTGGGGCTTGTGCAAGCTGCCTGTGTCGGCTGGTTGAAGGCGAGGTGAGATATCATCTCGAACCAATGCTGACTGAACAGGAAAAACAACAAGGCTGGATCTTTGCCTGTCAGGCCATTCCATGCAGTGATCTGGTGGTTAGTTTTGAGGAAAGCGATGACTATTAAATGTGAAGTTACGTCAGTGTCGTCACTGACCAATAACACTTATCGAATTTTATTGAAGCCTGAACAGCCAGTGAGCTACAAAGCAGGTCAATACCTGTTGGCGGTGATGGGCGAGAAAGACAAGCGTCCATTCTCGATTGCCAGCAGCCCATGTCGCCAGAACGGCCATGAGCTGGAACTGCACATCGGCGCGGCAGAAGAAAATGCCTACGCGATGGACGTGGTGAAAGCGGCTAAAGCGACATTGGAAAAAGGCGACAACTCTTTTGTGATTGAAGCGCCACACGGTGATGCCTGGCTGCGTGAAGAACGCCAGCGCCCGCTGGTCTTGATCGCGGGCGGTACGGGCTTTTCATACGTACGCAGTATGGTTGACCATTGCCTGAGCCAGAACTTTGCGCAGCCAATCTTCCTGTACTGGGGTGGCCGCGACGCGAGCCAGCTCTATGCCAATGACGAAATGGAAGCACTGGCACTGAAGAACGGCCTCCTGAACTACATCCCGGTGGTTGAAAATGCACCGGAAGCCTGGAATGGCAAAGTGGGCAACGTGCTCGAAGCCGTGATGGAAGATTTCGTATCACTGTCTGCGTACGATGTTTACATCGCAGGTCGATTTGAAATGGCAGGCGCTGCCCGCGAGATGTTCTGTAACGAACGTGGTGCAGAGCGAGACCACCTGTTCGCAGATGCTTACGCCTTCCTGTAAGCGCTGAAACAGAAGATAACCAAATAGCAAAACACCGCCAGATGGCGGTGTTTTTTGTTTATAGGCTTGGAAGAATTAGGCGGCCGCTTCGATTTTCTTTTTAACCCAGGTTTCATTGAGCCAAAGTGACGCCAGAATCACCACGCCGCCAAACGCCAATGTCATCAGGTCAGCATCGCGGTTCCAAATCAGCACATTCACAATGATACCTGCCGGCACCAACACATTGTTCATCACGGCCAGCGCGCCTGCATTCACAAGCGTCGCCCCCTTGTTCCACAGGAAATAGCCTAAACCGGAAGCGATAGTGCCAAGGTAAATCAGAATGCCCCACTGCAGATTGGTGATGGGCAGTTTGTCGGTGCTGCCAAGTAGCAGGAATGCAGGCAGGGCAACGCACAGAGCGCCAAGGTAGAAAAGACCAAACACAGTACGCTGAGGCACTTCAATTTCGGCACGCTCTATCACTACCTTGTAGCCGACCTGACCGATTGCAAAACAGAGGTTTGCACCCTGAACAATCAAGAAGCCCAGCATAAAGTTCGGGTTCACTGAGGCAAACTTGATCACCACCGCACCTAATACTGCCAATGCCGCTGTCATCAGATACCAAGGCGAGAAACGACGGTTCAGTAAATCGTAGGTGAGGGTGACATAGACCGGTGTGAAAACCGTGAACAGCAGGACTTCCGGTACAGAGAGATAGAGGAAAGACTGGTAGTAAAAGCAGTACATCAAGCCAAGCTGAATACCACCGATGGCCATCAGTTTCAGCATCAGTGGTTTAGGTACACCTTTTAGACGCAAGAACGGCAGGAAAACCAGTGCCGCGAGTGCCACACGGGTGACAACTGAAAACCAAGCGTCGACCTGCCCGGCGAGATACACGCCAATCAAGCTAAATGAAAACGCCCACAGCAGGGTGACAAACGATAAATACCCCATTTTCTTTCCCTAAAATCATTAAAATTGCCGCCAATTCTAATGAACTTGGCGGCAATGTGTAGCGATCTTATGCTGGACGGAGGAGCGTCGCGATCAGCTTGGCAGTGGCACCATCAGCATGTCGACCGGCGTTTTGTTGATAAGCTGTTTGGCCGACGAGATGAGGGTGCTCCAGAAGTCCTGATGATGGCCACAAAGCACTAAATCAAACTCGTAGTGGCTGATGGACTCCGTGATTTCATCCGCCAGATCGCCACTGGCAACCAGCGTATGCGCGACAGGATAATCGGCATGCCTTGCCAGTGCATTTAACTGGGACTGCGCTTCATCAATGATGCGGTTGCGGGTTTCTACCAAATTCACATCAATAAGGCCGGTATAGAGCTGCGCATAGTTCACATCAATGTGAATGAGTGAGAGTTTTGCGCCCAAAGGAGCTGCCAGCGCCGCACCTTTTTGCACCAACACCTCACTGTCAGATGACAAATCCACTGCCACCAAAATGTGTTTATAGCCCATAGCCTGACTCCCCATTAAGCCAATGATTACAGATGAAAATTACCACTGTCCCTGTGTGAAGACTGTTGCCTGGATCCCACTGCCGATGCGCATTGCGTGACTCGACTACCAGTGCATGATTTTTCTGGGAAAAACAGCTTTCCCTTAATAGAGAGAATAGCTATCAGACTGATAAAAAAGAAAAACAATCGCTTATCTGGAATCCAGCTCAAAGCACAAAGAATATGCACTTTGGGTTGGCGTTTTCTGCATCAAATCTATACTTAAATAAAACACGGAGCCGAAAACTAAATCACTAAGGGTGACGTGTGGTGGCAAAACGCAGGTCTCAAATCATGGAGACAGCGGAGTGGATGACACCTCATTTCGGAGAGGTTGAGCCATCTGACACCAGATTGTCGTATCTATCCATTCAGTCTGGTCTATCGGTTTGCATTTTCGCTAAGCGAGCGCAAAACGGATTTGGGGGAAGACGGAAAGACCCTGTTCTTCATTGAGTTTTATCTGACAGGCGCAGTATTTCGTGAACTGCCTCTGTGGTGGGCAATCCAAATAGGGCTGCACATCAGTAATACTGGGAGATGAACCATGAGCGGAGACGCCCTGATTATTGCGATTTTTTTCGTCACACTGGTTAACATCATGCGCTATCTGAGCTCGCTGCGAACCTTGCTGGTCATGTTGCGGGATGCCAATCCTCTGCTGTATCAACAAGTGGCACGCGGCAACAACTTTTTTGCGCCGCAAGGTGATATCAGCCGCCAGAAGCGACTGTTTCATTACATTCGCAGCCAGGAATATTTGCATCACCACGACGATGCGTTTATTGCCAAATGCAATAAAGTCCGCCACCTTTTCATTCTTTCGACGGCGCTGGTGCTTGCACTGGTTATGTCCCTCTTTTTTGTGGCATTTGCTGGACTTTAAAGCGAGAAAAACCATCGCAAACTCAAATCTCGGAAAACGCTGGCAGATGCCAGCGTTTTTTTTGTTAACCTTCTGAACCAGAACAAACTCATAACGTCGGAGCAGGTTTTGGATAGATTTCTTGCGTGGTGGCAGCAAAGTGCTGAGGGATTCAATTTTGATTGGCTGGAACACGTCGGTCTGATGCTGGGCGCGGCAGCCATTGGCTGGTTGGCGTGGCGACTGGTGTTCAGCAAGCTGGTGGAGGTGTCGAAGAAAACCCGAACCCAATGGGACACCATCGTATTGCAAGCCTTGAGCACACCAATCAGCGTGTTTATCTGGTTGTGGCCATCGACGTTTGCCATTGGCAGCTTGATGGATGCGAGCGCTAAAGTCGGCACAGATTGGCTGAGTATCTCTCGCCGCGTGCTGCTCATCGTTTTGATGCTCTGGGTGATGCTGCGTTTGGTGAATGCTATCGAAGCGTATCTGTCCCAATCGGATAAACGCGATCAGACCACAGTATCCGCCATTGGCCATGTGATGCGCCTGTTGCTTGCTTTCATCGGTGTGCTGACGCTGCTGCAAGAGTTTGGTATCAGCCTGACAGGTCTTCTCACCTTTGGTGGTGTTGGTGGCCTGATTGTCGGTCTGGCGGCGAAAGATTTGCTGTCGAACTTCTTCGGTGGCCTGATGATTTACTTCGACCGGCCTTTCAGCGTCGGCGACTGGATTAACTCACCAGACCGAAACATAGAAGGTACGGTTGAGCGTATTGGTATGCGAATGACCATGATCCGCACGTTTGAAAGCCGCCCGCTTTATGTTCCGAATTCGGTGTTCAGTAATATCGTGGTTCAGAACCCATCAAGAATGCGCAATCGCCGCATCAACGAAACCATCGGTATCCGCTACAAAGATGCGGACAAGATGGGGGTAATCATCGCGGATGTAAAAAAGATGCTGGAGACCCATCCAGACATCGAGCAGAACGCCACCCTGATGGTGAATTTTGATGCGTTTGCGGGCTCATCACTGAACTTCTTTATCTACACCTTCACCAAAACCATCAATTGGGCGCGATACCATGAAGTGAAGCAGGACGTGATGCTGAAAATTGTCGAGATTGTTCATGCACATGGTGCCGACTTTGCCTTCCCGACCCGCACCATCGCCTTTGACCGTGATGATGGCATGGAAGCGCAGATCCCGCTCAATCCCGAATTGGCGCCAGCGCCGGACAAAAACTAGACTGGCTCCAAGGTGCTCGGGCGGCTACAATGCCGCCCGATTTCGTGTAATGGGCAATAAAGATGAAGCAGTATGATGTAGTGATCATTGGCGCAGGCGCAGCAGGCCTGATGTGTGCCGCGCAGGCAGGTAAGCGTGGTCGCAGCGTGCTGGTGGTTGATAACGGCAAAAAACCGGGTCGGAAAATCCTGATCTCCGGCGGTGGCCGCTGCAACTTCACCAACTATGATGTGTCAGCTGCTAACTTCGTCTGCCGTAACAAGCACTTTCCGAAATCTGCCCTGGCACAATACAGCCAGTGGGATTTCTTCTCCATGGTCAACGAATACGGCATTGCGTGGGAAGAGCGTGAGCATGGCCAGCTGTTCTGTATCGACTCCGCCAAAGACATCGTTGAAATGCTGCTGAAAGAGTGCGACCTGCCGACCGTTGAACAGCGTTACCGTTGCGATGTGCATGATATCGAAAAGACCGAAGACGGCTTCATCCTGAAGCTGGATACGGACACGGTAAGCTGCCAGTCACTGGTGGTGGCAACCGGTGGTCTTTCCATGCCGAAGCTCGGTGCGACTCCGTTTGGTTATCAAATCGCTGAGCAGTTCGGGCTGGCACGCATACCGACGGCTGCTGGTCTGGTGCCGTTTACCCTGCATGACAAAGACAAAGCGGCGTTTGCGGATTTGTCCGGTATCGCGATTCCGGTGACTATTACCACCGAAAGCGGCGTACTGTTTAAAGAAAACCTTCTGTTTACTCACCGTGGTTTGTCTGGCCCTGTGGTTCTTCAGGTGAGTTCTTACTGGACGCCGGGCGAGAAAGTGGAGGTCAACCTGCTGCCAGATTTAGACGTGGTGGAAACCATCAACGCCATGCGCGACAAGCATCCCGCACAGAGCCTGAAAAACAGCTTGGCGCGACTGCTGCCAAAGCGTCTGGTGGAAGCCATGATCGAACGTGGTGACATTCAGGATAAGCCTCTTAAGCAGCTAAACCCGAAAGACATTACCGCGCTTGGCGATTATCTGCATCAGTGGCACATCGCACCAAATGGCACCGAAGGCTACCGCACGGCAGAAGTGACGCTGGGCGGTGTGGATACCGACGAGCTTTCATCAAAAACCATGGAAGCCAAGAAAGTCCCGGGACTCTATTTTGTCGGCGAAGTCATGGATGTGTCCGGTTGGCTCGGTGGCTACAACTTCCAATGGGCCTGGAGCTCAGGTTGGGTAGCCGGACAGCACGTTTAAGCTGTATCAATCAATGCATACAAAAACGCTCCCTAATGGGAGCGTTTTGTTTTTTGAGACCTTTCAATCAGAAGAAGTCACGGTAGAGCATGTACAGGTGCGCCGCACTCCATGAGAAGTTAGAAGCCCCCTGAACCGCGCCTGTTTCCGGGTTATAGTTTTCACGAATTGCCCCGTCGGCTGTCATGCCTTCGGCGTTTTCAAACAGCTGATGTGCCATTTGCACTGCTTCCGGACCGTAGCCGTATTTCTCCATCGCTTTTACGCCAAAGTAGAACTGATCCAGCCATACCCGGCCGCGCCAGTAGATGTCTTTACCATAAGCCGGATTGGTCTGGCTCGCGGTAGGCAGGGAAATACCGTAACCCGGGAAGGCATCCGAGGTAGCAAACTCGTCTGGGTCTGTCATCGTGCGGATCACGCTATCAGCCTGCGCCTGGGTAGCTGCGCCGTTAAACAGCGGCCCCCAACCTTCCGGGCCGCGGCCACGTTCGACCAGTGGTTCGCCCGCACAGATGACGCCGTTCTTCTCGTAGGCGGTATCCTTGCCATTTTGATCCACCATGCGGATGTCGTAATAGAAGCCAGTCGCTTCGTCGAACATGCAGGTATTGATGTAAGTTTTGATTTGTTCTGCACCAGTGCGGAACTCTTGTGCGCGCTCTTTACCGTCCACACCAACCGAGACACGCTCAGCCATGTCCGCCAGATAGAAGTTATCTGAGTACATGTAAGAGGCCTGATCAACCGACTCCTGCAACATAGAGAAGCCAAGTAGCGCATTGGTTTCAGCATCGCGGTTTTCACCAAATCGGACCTGCCAGTCTCTTCGGGCGCGTTCCAGATCGCCGTTGTAGGTGTTGTCAGCGTAGGCCTGCAGCTGGTCTTCATATATAAAACCAAAGCGTGCGGCGTTATCCATGCCGGATTCCCAGCCAGCGGCTTCCTGAGCGCCAACATGGAGATCGGAGTAAATCACTTCATCCAGCACACGGTTATAGTTATCCACGCCGATAACCTGATATTGACGCTCGCCATTCACGTTGCCGATCAAGACGGCATCTGCACCGAACTTGGCGCCAAGATCTTCTTTCGTGACCACTTCCACATACATACGGCCATCTTCTGTGTTGTGGGCCGGGTCGACCGCTGCACCGTATTCTGGTACGCCGTTACCGTTGTGATCTCGGTTGGACAGCCACCAGTCGTGGTAAGCAACAAGCTTTGGATACATCTCATCAATCCATGCCTGCGCATCTGCCGGGCGGTTAAACTCATCGCGAAGGGCGTGATAAATCTCCATCACTGCCCAGGCAGCCAATGATGGCTTGGTGTTGCGCTCATTCCAGTTTTCAGAGCCCGCACCACCGCGGGATTCCGGTGCAGTATAAGTCACCACATCCAGCAGGTAGCCTTTGTCCTGAGGGCGGATAACGTCATTCTCCTGCACCTGATACTGGAACACGGTGCGAATGTTTTCCATCGCGACGTCTGGGTTGAAGTGCGCCATGGCATAGGCTTGTTTCCAGGTATCCCAAGGCCAGGTCAAGTTGCCGGAGAACCAGCGTCCCGTGACCGAAGGGGTCACGGTGTCATGCTCTACGTCACCAGCTGCGGCGCGCCAGTTGCTGTTCAGTGTCATCATGGCTTTCACGCCAACACGCTTTTGCGCTTGTGTTGCCTGCTCGTTAGTCAGGCCCTTGCTGAGATACTCCGTCCAGCGCGTCTTTGCCGCTTCCATGTAGGTATCAGGCTTTTTCAGGATGGCTTTGATTTTTGGACTTTCGGCGGCCACTTCTTCGGCGTTATGCAGATGCGAGAAGGTGGTGAAAATGCGGGTGTTTTTGTTGTGCTTCACCTTGATCTTGGCGGTCTCGGTGTACGCAAGACCATCAATGTCAGTGTCGGTTTTGACCGAACGGGCAATCACGAACGCGGAATCTGCATCATTGCGAATCGCCCAGTTGCCTTTCATTTCGTTGCTGGAAATGGTCAGGCCCAGTCTGTTTTTCGTGAGTTTACGGCCGTAATCAGGGTAGAACTCGTCAACGGTTTTTGTCGGCTGGCTCGAAAGGGCATGGGAAAGCAATTCGCCTTGCCATTCAGCAGTGAAATGACGGTTTTTGCCACTTAAATCTTCAAATTTGGTTTCAAGCAAGGATGTGCGGTCGGTGACAAATCGCAGGGTCATGGTCACTTTCAGGCTGGGTGTCGTCAATTCCTGTACCAAGGCGTCCGGCGTACTGTAGATGTTCGCTTGTGCGGATGAAAAATCAATCACCTCGCCGCTTTTGTTGTCAGTCAGTACTAACTTATCGAAGGCTTGATCTGACAGGTAGTGGGCGTATTCCTGCGTGACCTGCATGATGCCGCCTACTGCGCCATAGCCTTTTTCATCGGTAGGCAGCAGGTGGCCATGCCAGGCACCGTTATCGACAAAGGCGTTGTATTTAAGGTTGCTGTAACTGTCGTAGTCACGCAGAAATTGTGGGTCGCCAGTTCGGTCGAGAACGTTAGTGTATTGCTGAAGTAAGTCACTGCTTGAGGGGGCAGCAGTAACAGGGGCGGCAAGTGCCAGTGAAAGCAGGATGGATGCAGAAAGAGGAGCCAATTTAAACGTCATTTTCACACCTGTCAGGTTATCTGCAAAAGGCCAAGACCGGCCTCTTCAATTCGGCGACCATCATAGGAGGAGTACAAAAAGCGATTTGAAATAAAGATCACGGTGAAACGCTTCGTTACCTGAAATTACACCACGGGAGAAGGTGCAAAAAACGCCGCATGTTAACCAGTAGAAATGTCAGATTTTGCGCTGCTGTCAGATCATTTTCCCTAAACAGAAACAGGCTTGGTTATGGCGCTGTTGGAATAAAAAAGTTCGGTGGATGGTTAATGGAAAAGGCGATGAGAGGCCGAATAAAATTGGCGGGAAAGTGGAAGCAAGCTCATTGAATGACAGCCAGTCACTAACGAACTGTGTTTTTCAATCCTCCGTTAGCAATGTCTCCCTGAGCAGAGTAGAAACGGGTTTAGTGTGGCGTTAAATGAAACTGTTGTTCCTAGCTAAAGGAAACCCCGCCAAACGTTTCTTACATTTGGAGGTAGCGAAGACAAAGCCCCGAAAGCGGATGTCTCTTCGAAGCACTTCACGTTGTCTGAAAAGTAGATGGAACCGAAAAGTTTGGGTTGTCTCTCGCACCTGTTGCTACTTCATTACTCTTACTTTGCTGAAAGCCTTTATCCTCGGCACTTTTAAAGGCGAAGAGGGTCACAATGATGCAGGCAGAGAATGGTGATAAATCGATAATTGCTGGCTTTTGGCGCACAAGTGCTTGGGGACTTTCCGATCAGGCGTTGAACCGTTTTATCTGCGAGCTCATTGATATTGGTGTGACCGATTTTGATCATGCCTATGTTTATCGCAGTGAAGAAAGCTTTGGTGAAGCATTGGCGCTCTCACCGACATTACGAAGCCGGGTTAACATCATTACCAAGTGCGGCATTCGAGGTGTAGGCAACGGTGCTCTTGATGCTCGCAGCGTCAGCCATTATGACTCTTCTAAAGAAACTATCCTGTCGTCGGTCGATCATTCGTTGAAAGCGCTTAAAACGGATTATGTCGACACCTTGCTGTTGCACCGTCCAGACTACCTGATGGATGTAGAGGAAGTGAATGATGCATTAAATACACTAAAGCAGCAGGGTAAAGTCCGCCGTTTCGGTGTGTCCAACTTCAGCGTGTCCCAGTTCTCGCTATTACAAGATGCGCTGGATGTGACGTTATGTACCAATCAGTTTGAGTTTTCTCCCTTTCAGACAGAAGCTCTGGACAATGGCCTTTTCGATCAATGCTACCAAAACCGCATCCGTCCAATGATCTGGTCTTGTTTGGGAGGTGGTAGATTGTTTGACCCACAGGATGAGGTCACTCAGCGATTATCAGAAAGCTTGGGTGAGGTGATGGAAGAGGTTGGTGTCTCCTCATTGGCTGAGCTTATCTATGCTTGGGTTCTGGCGATACCTAGCCAGCCAAGAATCATTACCGGCTCCGGAAAAATAGATAACATTCGCCCTTTGGTCGAAGCCAGTAAAGTCTCTTTAAGCAGGGAGCAGTGGTACCAGATATGGACCGCGGCAGTCGGACACGGAGTAAAATAACGGAAGGCGCCAATGGCGCCTTCGTTGTATCTATCTAACGCAAAAACAGCTTAAACATCACTTTCTGCCACCATTTGCCATACGGCGGTGCCATCAGTTTTCCGGGGTTAAGCTTGCCACGCTGGAACACGGTTTTGGCGTGACTGAAAGTGCGGAAGCCTTCAATGCCGTGATAATGCCCCATACCGGATGCACCAACACCGCCGAATGGTGTGTCATCCACCGCGACCTGCATGATGGTGTCATTCACGGCGATAGAGCCGGAATGCGTATGCCTAATGGTGTATTGGATGAAGTTCTGATCAAACGTCATCAGATATAGCGCTAATGGGCGGGGCTGGTGGCGAAGTGCATTAAGCACATCATGCACATCTTGATAGGTGATGATCGGTAGCAAGGGACCGAAAATTTCCTGCTGCATGATGGCGCTGTCTTTCGGCGGGTTGATCACCAGATGAAGCGCCATTTTCCGCGTTTCAGGCAAGATAGCCGGGTCGGCGAGTGGGATGGTGGTGATGCCGCGCTTGTCGGTGTCTTCCATCAAACTTTTCAGGCGCGAGAACTGGCGCTCAGTCACGATGGCGGTGCGGTCATCACTCTGAATGCCTTGTGGGTAAGCTTCATTCCACTTCACGCGCAGCGCTTCGACGAACTCTTCCAGATTGTCTTCGTGCACAAACACATGATCCGGCGCCACGCAGATTTGCCCGGCATTGAGGTTCTTACCAAACAGCATGCGTTCTGCTGCGAGCATGGGGTCGATGTCCGGTCCGACAATCACCGGTGATTTGCCGCCAAGCTCTAACGTTACCGGCGTCAGGTTTTCAGATGCCGCTTTCATCACTTTCTTGCCGACTTCGGTCGAGCCGGTGAACATCAGATGATCAAACGGAAGTCGGGTGAAGGCTTCTGCCACTGATACATCGCCTTCCACGACGCAGACTTTATCGTCATCGAACACTTCGGCCAGCATGGCTTTAACGGCCTGTGCAGTCAGAGGCGTGAACTCACTCATCTTGAGCATCACTCGGTTTCCGGCGGCAATTGCTGTCATCAGTGGAATGAGGCTTAGAGTGATGGGGAAGTTCCACGGTACGATAATGCCAACCACGCCAAGCGGCTGATAGTGCACTTCAACTTTGGCAGGAGTGATGAGCAATCCCGCGGAGCGGCGCGATGGTTTCATCCAGCGTTTCAGCTTGCGCTTGGTGTAATGCAACATTTGGAAGCAGGGAAGGATGTCCGCCATCAGTGAATCGGTGCGGCTGCGATGCCCGTAATCCTGAGACAGGGCATCGACGATGGTGTCAGCGTGTTTTTTCAATGCCTTTTGCAGATGCTTCAAATCCCGAATGCGTTCGGCATAAGCGGGGTCGGGATCTTGGGTGGTCTTGGCGACCAGTTTGGCAAATTGCGATTCCAGTTCGCTGATCTGCTGTTCAGCAGGGATACCAGTTGTCATCGAAACCACGCTCATCTGCAAATCCTTTCTTATTGATTACCTTTTTAACATTAAGGTCTGACCAGATTCTGTGCAAGTTTCTCCATCACAGCTTTTGTAACGATTGATGTTGTCTATCCGCTTCAAATACTTGCATAAATCTATCGAAGTATTGGCCTACTGCCGCAGCGTTCTCGGTTTCTCCCATGGCGTCCAGCAGCACCATGCCGACTTCGCAGGTACAAAGAGAACCTTCGGGCTGATTGCGGCGCAGGGCATAGCGGGTGCTGAGCCCTTCAGGCAGTGTGACCATAGGCACATCCTCAAGCCATGGGCTTTGGCGCAGCATCTTCCGTGCCTGCTGCCAGGTTGCATCGATAATAATGAAGTGAATCGGCTTGGCTTCCGGTTTGGACGTCGTGCGGCTGACTGCCTTTTCAAGCGCAATCGCTCCCTCACCCGGAAACACCAGGTACGGCTGTGCAGCCGGGTCGGCAAGCAGTGTGAGTAATTCCAATGGCGGCGTTTTGCGTTGCCAGACGTGGCGTCTGCAATGCGGCAGCGCATTTTCCAGCAGCTGACCGGTATTGGTGGCGCGCCCGGTTTCTGTTTCGTGCATTAATAGCTCGATACGCACTTGGCTATCGAGCTTTGGCACGGCCTCGCACAGGCAGTTATAGTGAAAACCGCAAGATGGGCAGGGCGTTGGCTTTTCTGCCATTCGGGATACCTTTTCCATTTATTTCAGCTCAACACCTTCTTGCTGCGGATAAATACCGTCAGCGAAAAGGTAAGGGTCGGCGCTGTCTGGCAACAGTACTTCCGGTGCCACTGAAGGGTTGCCCGGATAGCGTTTGCCATTAAATTCAAGCACGCGGGAAGAGGCTTTTGCACCGCCTCCGCCAACCGGCATGATGAGATCGTGCCAGCCGTTGCTGGTGGATTGGCTCATCTGAAACGGCAGATGAACCAGCGTGATGCGGCTGTTGAAGCGCCAGACATTGCTGTCATTGTTAAACACCAAAAGGGTACAGCCGCCTGTGCCGCACCAGTCGGTGAATATCATCAACTCATCCTGCAGGTCACCATTGAGATCTTGTGTCAGCCAACGATAGCGGGTGCCCGCCGCCTGCTTCACACCTTCCTCGCCAAGATACGCCTTAAAAGCCGCATCAACTTTCTCGTTAAAGGAGGCAGAGCCTTCCACACCACCGGAAATGACAGGCTTCTGGTTGCCGACCATCAAAGAGAGCGCGAGTCCCTCCGGTCCCAGGCTGTATTCGCGGCCGTTGATGATTTCTTTTTCTGCTTTCAGGGTAAAGCCGCTACGGGTGAAAAGGCGCTCACTGACCAGATATTGTCCTTGATGGCGGGTCATCATCACCTGAACCTTGCTATCGCTAACCTGTTGCCAGATACCGGTTTCCACAACCGCATCTTCGCCTGCCTGCTCATAGCGGGTTGTGGCCGTATGGTCGGGATTGAGCACTAAGGTGGTGGTGAGTGACTGGCCGCCAAGGTTGGTCATGCCCTGATAATCACCGACCCAGCCGAGTGTCGGGTCATCCGCCGAGAGCGTCGCGCAGCCCGTCAGGGTTTTGTTGCCTCTGGTGAAGGTTGAACGCCAGCCATAAATGCTATCGCTCATGGTGTCATTGCAAAGTTCTGGGCGAAGTGTGAGTGTCGCGCCATTGGCCTGATAGATTCGGGCAGCTGGAGAAATATCTCGGCCAGTTAGGGTGAATGTCTCCGCTTCATAGCCGAGTTGTTGGTAATTGAGCGTATTGCCTTCTAGAGACACTGACCAGAACGGCTCATTGCCGGACGCTACGGTGCGGTTTCTCATTTGGTTGCATCCATCGATTTCTGCCGACATCAGGTTCAGTTGAGTCACCTTGAACGTTGCTGGGTAATCCGCCGCAAAGCCATCCATAGAGGGTTTTACGAATTCGCCAATCACTTCGCCATACACACTTTGGTAAGGCTCCATGGTCAGCGCCTGACCTTCTTGATTGAGCAAGTCCGGCAGTTGCAGCCAGTATTGAGTGTTGCTGCCACAAGGTGTGATGGCGCGGACTTCATGCCCGAGGGTGACTTCACCGCGCAGCATAAAGCGCTGGGGTTGAATCCCTGCCACTTTAGCAATCTCCTGCTGTGGGTTTAAATCGTCAGAGTTACCGAGCTCGACTGGGCCTGATGGTGTTTGGCTGCAGGCAGAAAGCAAGGCGGCAGCAGAGAGCAGACCCAGCACGTGGGAAAGGCGGCGTTTTTGGATAATCAACGGAGATTCCTCTTCTCATTCAAAGCCCAACGGGGTACAACTTTGGAAAAACCAAAAGCTGAAACGGGGAAATTATGGCGTATTGGCTGATGAAAACCGAGCCCGATACCTTTTCTATAGACACCTTAAAACAACAAAAGGTCTCTTGCTGGGAAGGTGTGCGAAATTATCAGGCACGAAACATGATGCGTGATGGGATGAAGCTTGGCGATAAAGTGTTTATTTACCACTCTTCTTGTAAGGATGTGGGTGTGGTGGGTATCGCGGAAGTGGTGAAAGAAGCTTATCCCGATCATTTCCAGTTCGACCCGGAAAGTGCCTATTTTGATCCCAAAAGCTCGCCGGACAATCCCCGTTGGATCATGGTGGATCTGGAATACCGACAACACCTGAAATATGTCTCTTTGGCACGCATCAAAGCGAATCCGGCACTGGAAGAGTTGCCGCTGGTAAAGAAGGGCAGTCGCCTGAGCATCATGCCGGTGACCGACGCGCAGTGGGATGAAATTATCGCAATGTCTGAAAAACGGCCATAAAAAAACGGCAGCGAGGGGGAGCGCTGCCGTTTGGCTATCTACTTAGCGGCGTTGTTAGCCCAGTAGATGAGTTTCCAAGTAACGGGCAACCGCTTCTTCGGCGTTGCTGCCAATCACTTCATTGTCCGGCAAGGTCGCTTTCACGCGCGGGTGTGCTGTTTCCATGATGAGGCCTTTCTTCGCAGCACTCAGCATTTCCACGTCATTCATACCATCACCAAACGCGATGCACTCGTTCAGGCTGAAACCTTTGATTTCTGCTACTGCTTTCAGCGCCTCACCTTTCGACACGCCAGATGCCATCACTTCCAGGCAGAATGGGGTAGAAAACGCCACGCTAACTTTATCGCCAAAGGTTTCGATGAATTTTTGCTCGTAACCCATCAGGTAATCGTGGTCGTGGCGGATGAAGAAGATTTTCGCCACGTCATCAACTGGTGGGTTTTCCACATCGAACTCTTTGAAGCTGAAGCCGGAATCTTTGTGGTATTCCGATAAGTCTTCGTCAACGCGGCTCAGCAACCAGTCATTTTCGCGGTAGATGTGAATCGTCACGGTTTCGTCGTCTTTCACCATTTCCACCAGTTGAGCAACCAATGCAGGGTCAACATTACGGCTGAAGATCAGCTTGTCATTTTCGTCATGCACGCGGGCACCGTTAGAGGTGATCATGCAGGCTGGAATACCCACACCTTCGCGAATATGTGCCACATCGATGTGGTGACGGCCAGTGGCAAACACGAAGTGTTCGCCTTTTACGTGAAGGCGCTGAAGTACATCGCGGGTAAAAGGTGCGATGGTGTGTTCAGGAGTAAGTAGAGTGCCGTCGAGATCAGATGCAACGATTTTGTACATGGATACCTCAATAGGAGAGAAGATGTTTTAAACACTTCTTCAGTGTATCCGGAAAAAGGGGAAATAAAAGGGATCAAAATGCCGGCCAATTTTTCCGCTTTAGGAAAAAACTGACCGGAAATTTAGATAGGCTTATGCGGTTTGTTCTAGCTCGGTTTCTTCACTGAGCGAGTCGAAAAATGTCAGAGCCAATGTCAGTGATTTATCGCGGGTCACGTCGCGCTCGAACAAGAGTTCATGGCGGGAGTCGGCCAGAATTTCGAACTGAATCGGCAGGCCTGCTGCCTGACGCTCACGGTGGAATTGGAACATCACGCCATTGCAGACAATCTCATCACGTGCGGCTTGCATTAGCAGGATTGGCATATCGATGTCAGTGGCGGTTTTTACGGCGCGCTCGCAGGCGTCCATACTTTGCCAAATCCACTGCGCGCTCGGGCCACCCACCTTTAGTGTCTCGTCACTTTCATACAGTTCGCGGAACCACTGATAACGTGCTTCAGATTGCGTCAGCAGGTTGTGCTTGAAAGGCTTTGCCCAATACGGCACCTGACCCGGCGCGAAACCAGCTGGGTGCTGGAGCTTAGACAGCACTTTACACAGCGGCTTGGCAGCCATTTGCAAAGGGCGTGACAAGTTAATGCCGAGCATGGGTGCGCTGAGCGCAATCGCATCAATGGCATTGGGTTTACGCGCAGCATAAAGCACAGAAATAGCACCACCCATGGAATGGGCAAGGATCATGCGCTGGCTGTGTGTCTTGGTGGTGACGACTTCATTGATAAAGGTATCGAGGTCGTCAACGTAATGGTCGAACTCCACCACATGGCCGATATCTGAACCTGTCACCAGACGCTGGCTGTGGCCCTGACCACGGTGGTCATAGCTGTAAACATCAAAGCCTTGGTTGAAGAGGTCGAAAAAAATTTCCTGATATTTCGCCACCCCCTCAATACGCCCATTGACCACCACAATCGCGCGGGTGTGCTCGGGCTTGGTAAAGGCGCACCAGTTCAAACGCAGGCCATCATGGCCGACGAATTCACCGTGCTGACGGTTCGCCCAAAACGGGGCAATCACCTTTTCCATGGTCTCGGTTAGCGCATCCTCGCGGGAAAATAAAAAAGGGTGTTCAATTGGCATGTGGAATCCGGCGTTGTTTTCTTATTAGCATATCACTTAATGGCAAACAGACCCGAGTTTATGGCGTTTTCACTCAGGTTAATAAAGGATTCTATCAGCGGGTGAAACGTCACGCATAACGTAAAAGAAAAACAGCCGGTCAAGACCGGCTGTTTAGGGAAGAGAGTTTCACACTTACTGTTGGAAGTTGAAATAGGTCTCAGCGCCCGGACCGACTGGGAAGCCTGCCACGAATACCCACAGGTAGAAGAACACGCTCCAGCCCGCCAGAAACACCAGTGTGTATGGCAGCATGGTGGCAATCAAAGTACCGATACCCAAGTCACGCTTATATCTTGCTGCGACTGCCAGAATCAGGCCGAAGTAACTCATCATCGGGGTGATAAGGTTGGTCACTGAATCACCGATACGGTAAGCCGCCTGAATAGTCTCCGGCGCGTAGCCAACCAGCATCAGCATAGGGACGAAGATTGGCGCGGTAACTGCCCATTGTGCTGACGCCGAACCCAAAGTCAGGTTGATGATGCCGCACATGATGATGAAGGCGAAGAACAGCATTGGGCCTGTCAGACCGATGCTTTGAAGGAAGTCTGCACCACCGACTGCAATCACCTGACCAAAGTTGGTCCATTTGAACAGAGCAACGAATTGCGCCGCGAAGAACACCAGTACGATGTACAGACCCATGGCGCTGATGGATTTCGCCATCGCATCAATCACGTCGCGGTCGTTCTTCATGGTGCCGACAGTCTTACCATAAACAAAACCAGGAATCGCAAAGAACACCAGAATGAAGGCCACGATGCCTTTCAGGAACGGAGAGCCTGCCACTTCACCGGTTTCCGGGTGACGCAGGATGCCCCACTCAGGCACGATGGTCAGCGCCAGCACGGCTGATACTGCCAGTGCAGCGATACCTGCATTACGCATACCGCGCTTCTCAATCGCAGTCACTTTACCCGCTTCTTTGGCCTCGAAATCTTCCGCTGCCATCGATTGGTCGTATTTGCCCAGTTTCGGCTCAACGATTTTCTCAGTCACCAAGGCACCCAGAATGGTGATGAGGAAGGTGGAGGCAAACATGAAGTACCAGTTTGCTTCAGGGCCAACCGTGTAAGTTGGGTCAATCATCTGTGCCGAGGTTTCAGTAATGCCTGACAGCAGCGGGTCAACGGTACCCAGTAGCAGGTTCGCTGAATAGCCGCCGGATACGCCCGCAAATGCTGCAGCCAGACCCGCCAGTGGGTGACGACCCAAAGAGTGGAAGATCATCGCTGCCAGTGGGATCAGTACCACATAGCCAAGCTCAGAAGCGGTGTTAGAGATGATACCTGCGAATACCACGGTCAGTGTGACCATACGGCGAGAGGCGCCCATCACCATAGAACGCATGGTGGCAGACAGCAGGCCTGAGTGCTCAGCAACCGCCACACCCATCATGGCAACCAGCACGGTACCTAGTGGCGCAAAGCCGGTGAAGTTTTTCACCAGGTTGGTAACGATAAGTTGCACGCCTTCGGCATTTAGCAGGCTGTTGACGTAAATCATGCCATCGGCAGCTCGGCCTGCTGCACCTTCCGGACGAGGGTCAGCGACAGAAAGGCCAAAATAGCCGGCGATACCCGATGCAAAGAAAATGATCACACACAGAATGGCAAACAGGGTTACCGGGTGAGGAAGAAGGTTGCCGAGGAATTCGACGGTATCGAGAAAACGGGAAAAAAACGACTTGTTCGGCTTCCCGCCAGATTGTTGTTGCGAAGCTGATGACTGCATCAGATCCTCCATGTCATACAACGGTCCATTTAATTGAAAAGCATCCTAGGTCATAAAAATGTCACTTTGCAATACTTGATGCTATTAAACATGACTTTTGTAGGTATAAAAATTAACAATAAATTAATAAATGGTGGTTAATATTGTTTGTTTTATATTCGGATTGATGGAAATGTCACCGACGGTTAGTGTGGAAATTGAACATGAAGAGAGAACATAAAGTTTGAGCTGCCAAACCCAGAAAAAAGTCTTTTATATTGAGCTGTTGCGGGTGGTCGCCGCAGTGGCAGTGATCGCCATTCATGTGTTGGGGCCTTATCGCTACCTGATGGGCGAAATCCCGCAAGGCGACTGGGTTTCAGCGATAGCTATTAATGGCGCAAGTCGCTGGGCTGTCCCGGTTTTTATTATGATCACCGGTGCATTATTACTTTCAGACA
The DNA here is from genome assembly GCF_947387585.1 of Grimontia sp. SpTr1. Taxonomy (NCBI): domain Bacteria; kingdom Pseudomonadati; phylum Pseudomonadota; class Gammaproteobacteria; order Vibrionales; family Vibrionaceae; genus Grimontia; species Grimontia sp. SpTr1. The sequence goes on along the minus strand of NZ_CANDOD010000009.1, from coordinate 178,445 downwards.
CCCGTCCATTTTCGCCGGGATACTTTGTCCGTCGACGGGTTATGAAAGTGTTCGTGCCGTTTGTTGCATGGTCGGTTTTTTACGCGGTATTGGCCGGGATTTCGTTACAAAATGTAAATTGGACGGAAACTGTACAGCGGTTAACCTCCTTTCCAACCGAAGAAACTTACTATCACTTGGGTTTTTTCTATTACTTTATTCCGCTTTACCTCTTAGTGCCGATATTGCGTCCTGTTGCCCAACGGGATGATCCGGGGCTCTTTTATGCGTTGTTGGGGTCTTGGTTCGTCCTGAGCGCAGCGCGGCTTGCCGGTATATCGCTGGGGCTGGTGGAAGACTTGGTGCTTTATGGCGGCTATTTGCTGCTGGGTTATTTGTTGCACCAAAGCAAACTGCCGTTGAAGTGGCTGCTGTTTATCGGCATCTCGGCGCTGGTGGCAACCGAGTACACCGCCATTTCTGAAAGCGTCTCAAGAAGTCGATACACAAGTGCGGGATGGTTTTCCTATAAAACCCTGAACACGGTATTGATTGCTGCGATGGTATTCGGGCTTTGCCAACATTGGGCGGAGCGGGTATCTGAGCCTATGCAGCGAAAGGTCGTGGCGGTTAGCCGTCATTCGCTGGGGATTTATCTGGTGCATCCCGTCTTTCTCTGGCCTGTGAGGGAGTTGGCGTTCACGCCGGGAATGACATGGCTGACCATCCCCTTGGTGACACTGGCCGTGTTCGTGTTGTCTTACATGGCCAGTGTGGGATTGTCGAAGTCGCGCTTCACGTCATGGTTGGTGCCATAAGACGAAGGCTTTAGTGGCGCTGTAGCTTCGCGAAGTGGATAAATTCAGCGCCGCGATAGGTCAGGGTGCCGCAATCACCGGGTTGTAGGGCATGGTAATAGTGAATACCCACCTGAAATTCCCGTTTTGGTCCGCCTTCAATCGGCTCGACATAGATCCAATACTCTTCCGGATCTTCATGCTGCTGCGGGTCGGGAATGGCGACAGACTGTTTGTCGAGAATACGGATATCAATAGAACGCTCTTCCGCCCCTTGGCCCAGCATGTGCTTTTGCATGGTCAGTACAAAGTAAACACCAGCGATCACCGCGAGGGCGCCTACGAGCAATATCACAGAAATCGGCACGGTGTTCTCCTTTATCCGGCCATTATCGGTCGGCAATGAGTCTACTTCACAGACCCATTTCGCAAACCTGATGAGCAGAAATTTCGTGATCCACTCCACTTATCCTGCTCAGCATTGGCGCTAATGTAAACAAAGTTAAAGTGCATTCTCAGTTTTAGTGTTATGACGTAAGCTAATGATATGAGGTGCACTATCTACTAAAAGGAGGCCTTCATGGATGAAATTGCCATTGTCGTGAGACAGAGTCGGCGTCTGGAACGGCTCCTCAAAGAACACTACCACGCAGAAGGTCGTGGATTGCATGAATTGGTGAGTAGCTGTCAGGAACGGTTGCCACATGATGTGATTGCCAAGCTTCGCTTCATTGCCACCATCCGCAACAAAGCCGTGCATGAAGATGGCTATGAAGTGGATGACATGCGCGGATTCATGAGTGCATGTAAGCAGTGTGAAAAAGAATTGCTGCCACGAAGCAGCCGCACCATCTGGCGTATTGCCCTGTTCCTGATCTTCGCCGTGACGGCGGGAGCGGTCTGGTTTTATATCGAAAACTGGCGACATATCGTCGGGCAGTAGCGGCAGCATGATTGACTAAGGCACGGTTTTCCGTGCCTTTTTCTTTTAATCGAGACTGAAAGTTATATGTAAACACTTACCCTTGTTGCGGGTATAAAAGTGCTTTTGATGCCTTGTTCGCTTTCTGAGACGTGTGCGGTGGACAATAAATCCTGCATCTCTAGACTTGGTTGGCTCGCAATTTAAGGGAATAAATCATGTTGAGTTGGGTTGCCGTCTGCTTTTCAGGCCTACTACACATCAATGCCGCGTATAAAGGGCCTCAATGGCAGTTTTATCTGTTCAAGCCCCTGACGATCGCCTTGATGATGTTGATTGGCATGATGGGCGGTGAAGCGAACAGCTATACCTACCTGATCCTTACCGGGCTTGCTTTCTCGCTGGTCGGCGATATTTTCCTCATGTTGCCAAAAGACCGGTTTATTCCGGGCTTATTGAGTTTTCTGGTGGCGCACATACTCTACAGCGTTGCTTTCTGGCAGCAGTTCGAAGGCCCAATGGTCTGGTGGCTGCCTTCTTTGATTGGCGCAGCGAGCGTCATCGTCTTCCTGCTTCTTCTTCCCAACCTTGGCCCTTTGCTCATTCCTGTTGGGGTATACATTGCGGTGATTGCCCAAATGGCCTGGGGCGCAGGGGAATTCTGGATGAATGCTCAAACGCAGGTCGCGGCACATGCTTTCGGTGGTGCATTGCTGTTTATGGTGTCTGACACTGTATTGGCGTTTGACCGTTTCAAAGGCCCTTTCAAAACCTCAGTGCTGCTCATCATGAGCACTTACTTTTGCGCGCAAGGGCTGATCACGCTCTCCATATTGTCGTAGGAGGTAAAGATGTCTTGGGTTCAGGTGTATAGTGCGAGCAATTCACTTGAGGCGCATAGCCTTAAAGGCATGCTGGAAAGCATGGGCATTGAGGTGGTGTTGAAAGGAGAGTCCCTTTCCAGTGCGACCGGTGAACTCCCTTCTGATGCTATTGCAGTGACGCTTTGGGTGGATGCCATGCGCGAGCAGCAAGCACGCCAGGCCCTCAATGACTACGAAGCACAGGCTGAACAAGTCTGGTTTTGTCACGCCTGTGGAGAGGAAAACGGCGGCAGCTTTGAGATTTGTTGGCAGTGCAGCACACCACGCAGCGAGCGCTAGCTGATTAAGCTTTGCTTTATATCAAGATTCTGTAGGCGTCGCTGTGATTCTATATGCGCAATGACTAATAGAGTGGAGCCAACATGCTTGCATCAATTCATGTGCATGAGATCCTTAATCATCTCAAGCAACAGCCAATGTCCGAACAGGCGCTGACTCACTGGGTCGATGGTCAATGGGGCGTGAGTGCGCGTTTTCATACCTGCAGCCAACAAGGACTTTCTTTCAGCGAAATGCTGGAGTTTCTACGTCGTCGCAAAAAAATCTTTGAAGACATGGGTGCGATTTCAGTCAATGAAGCGCGGGTCTGTAATCACTAAACTGCGGCGAACTGACGTGAAAAAGGCCTCTACTGAGGCCTTTTTCATCTTATTCTTTCACGTTGTCGCCAACCATGTACTTGCGGCGAATATCGAGCAGGGCAAAGATCCCGAAAAATAGGATCGACCACTTCTCCCATTTCGTCATGTTGATCTTGTCGCCGAAGGCACCGATGAAGATCAGCATTTGCAGGCCGTGCATACAGAACAGGAAAGCGGTCATGATGTATAGCGCCATCGCTGCCACCCCCGGAAACGGATGCACGATATTGGCGAACAGAACAAACCAGACAAAGCCGATGGCCGCTTTTGCTAACAGGATGAGTGCTTTCATTTTTCCTCTCTTTGATACAGCCGGAAACTGACTTGTCCGGCATGTTTTTCCTTAATCATGTCCCAATGAGTCGGCACAACCGGTTGTCCCAGTTCTTTTTCCGCCTCAATGTAAATCAGCGCGTTGTGGCTTAACCATCCGTTCTGCTCAAGTTTGCTGATAATGTCACTCAGCAAGTCTTTACGAAACGGTGGGTCAATGAAAACCACATCAAACGGCTGCCCTTTATTGGAGAGATACGACAATGCATCAGTATTGTGCACTGTCGCGTTATCCGCTTTCAGCGTATTGAGATTCTGACTGATTTGGGTCGCTGCGCCTTTGTCCAGCTCCAGCAGTGTCACTTGCTCTGCCTGACGGGACAAGGCTTCCAGCCCCAAACCGCCACTGCCGGCGAACACATCCAGACAGCGCGCTTCATACAAATCTGCGGCCAGCCAGTTAAAGACCGTTTCCTTCACGCGATCTGTTGTGGGGCGCAGGCCTTCCACGTTTTTTACCGGCAATTTGCGACCACGCCACTTGCCGGCGATGATGCGGACAAATCCCGATCCGCCTCCTGCATTTGCTGCTGAAGCATTACCGCGACCGATGTTTCGGTTCGCAGGGTTTTTAGGGTTACGTCGTACCATAGATTTTTTGACCGCTAAGAAGGTGTTAGACTATACGCGTTCGGTAATGGCTCTGCATTTTCCCCAATCTTATTCAGTTAGCGACGTAAGGGCTTTGGCCACTTTCGCCGGGGTTGCTGCGTCGAGAATAGGTATGCATTTACCCACCGTTACCACACTGCATTGACTTAGGCGCAGTGTTCACAGTTTTAGATCAGCTCGCTGTTATCGCGCCGATTGTACCAATCAAGCTTTAGGATTTGCCAATGGCAGAAAAAAAGAAACGCGGATTTATGTCCTGGCTGGGTTTCGGCCGAAAAAATGACGAACAAGATGCTCAGCAAAAAGCCGCAGAACAAGCGCGCTTAGCGGCAGAAGCCGAAGCCAAAGCCAAAGCGCAGGCGGAAGAAGAAGCCCGTTTAGCGGCGGAAGCAGAAGCGAAGGCGCAAGCGGAAGAACAAGCTCGCTTAGCGGCAGAAGCTGAGGCGAAAGCTCAGGCGGAAGAACAAGCTCGCTTAGCGGCAGAAGCAGAAGCGAAGGCGCAGGCGGAAGAAGAAGCCCGTTTGGTGGCGGAAGCCGAAGCGAAAGCACAGGCAGAAGAACAAGCCCGTCTGGTGGCAGAAGCTGAAGCGAAAGCGCAGGCGGAAGAAGCAGCCCGTGTCGCTGCAGAAGCTGAAGCGAAAGCGCAGGCGGAAGAAGAAGCCCGTTTAGCCGCAGAAGCTGAGGCGAAAGCGCAGGCAGAAGAAGCAGCCCGTTTGGCAGCAGAAGCCGAAGCAAAAGCACTGGCGGAGGAACAAGCCCGTTTAGCGGCAGAAGCTGAAGCGAAAGCGCAGGCGGAAGAAGAAGCCCGTTTAGCGGCAGAAGCTGAAGCGAAGGCGCAAGCGGAAGAGCAAGCCCGTTTGGCGGCAGAAGCTGAAGCGAAAGCGCAGGCGGAAGAACAAGCGCGTCTTGCTGCGGAGCAAGCGGCTCAGGCTGAGCAGGAAAAACCGAAAAAAGAAGGCTTCTTTGCGCGCCTGAAACGCGGCCTTCAGAAAACTAAAGTCAATCTGGGCGCAGGTTTCTTTGGTCTGTTCAGCGGTAAGAAAATTGACGATGAGCTTTTTGAAGAGCTCGAAGAGCAGTTGCTGATTGCTGATGTGGGCATGGACACCACTACCAAGATCATCGATAGCCTCACTGACAAAGCGTCTCGCAAAGAGTTAAAAGATGGTGAAGCGCTTTACGGCATCCTCAAGCAAGAAATGGCAGACATCCTGAGCAAGGTGGAAAAGCCACTGGACGTTGAGAAAAAAGATGGCCCATTCGTCATCTTGATGGTTGGCGTGAATGGTGTGGGTAAAACCACCACCATCGGTAAACTTGCCAAGCAATTCCAGCAGCAGGGTAAGTCAGTCATGCTGGCGGCAGGTGACACTTTCCGCGCAGCCGCAGTCGAACAGCTGCAAGTATGGGGCGATCGTAATAACGTTCCTGTGATTGCACAGCACACAGGTGCGGACAGTGCATCAGTGATCTATGACGCGATTGAAGCTGCAAAAGCACGTAATGTGGATGTGGTGATTGCCGATACCGCGGGTCGTCTTCAAAACAAAGCTAACCTGATGGAAGAGCTGAAGAAAATCGTCCGCGTGATGAAAAAGCTCGACGAGAATGCGCCACATGAAATCATGCTGACCATTGATGCAGGCACAGGCCAAAACGCGATCAGTCAGGCGCGTCTGTTTAACGACATCGCACCACTTTCAGGTATCACTCTGACCAAGTTGGATGGTACGGCGAAAGGTGGCGTGATTTTCGCGGTGGCTGACCAATTCAACATCCCAATCCGCTATATCGGTGTGGGTGAAGGCATTGACGATCTACGTCCGTTTGTGGCGGAAGACTTTATCGAAGCTCTGTTTAGTCAGGAGGACTGATAGGCGTGATCCAGTTTCAGCAGGTAAGTAAGGCCTACCGCGGTGGGCAGCAGGCACTGCAAAAAGTGAGTTTTCACTTACCCAAGGGTGACATGGCGTTTTTGACCGGTCACTCAGGTGCGGGGAAAAGTACCCTGCTGAAATTGCTGTGTGCGATTGAGCGGCCAAGTGACGGACAAGTTCTGTTTAATGACCACGACATCTCACGCATTGCGCGAAAAGACATTCCTTTTCTGCGCCGTCATATCGGTGTGATTTTTCAGGATCACAAGCTCCTGATGGACAGAAGCGTGTTCGACAATGTGGCATTGCCGCTCCGTATCGAACAGGCGAGTGAAAACGACATCAAGAAACGTGTGTCAGCGGCACTGGATAAAGTAGGTTTGCTGGATAAGGCGGCCTGCTTGCCGATTCAGCTTTCCGGTGGTGAACAGCAACGCGTGGGCATTGCCCGTGCTGTGGTCAACCGCCCGATGGTGCTGGTGGCTGATGAGCCAACGGGTAACCTGGATGCAGATTTGTCGCAGCAAATCATGGAACTGTTCCGCCAGTTTAACCAAGTCGGTGTGACCATATTGATGGCCACCCACGATACGTCGCTACTCAACCGGTATGACATGCGCCGTTTTGAATTGAATCAGGGTCACTTGTCGGAGGTGACACGTGGCTAACTTCATTTCTGTGCACAAACAGCAGGGCGGTCAGGCGTTTCGCGATTTAATGGCGAAACCACTAGGGAACCTGCTTACGGTTCTTGCTCTTGCATTTTCACTGGCACTGCCGGCCACGCTGTTTATGCTGGCGAAAAACGTCGTTGCAGTGACGCAAGAGTGGCAGGCTCCCAATCAATTAACGGTCTATCTGAACCCAGTGTCGGAAAGCCGCGCGGAAGCTTTTGGCGAAGAACTTGCAGCCTGGTCTGAAGTGGCGACTGCTGAATTTATTTCGCCGGAGCAGGGATTAACCGAGCTTCGACAGATCCAAGGGTTTGAAGAAGCCGTAAGCCTTCTGGAAGATAACCCGCTGCCCGCGGTAGTGGTGTTGACGCCTGCGAGTGATGATGCGGCGGCAGTGACTGCCCTTGCCGCTAAATTGCGAGCCACATCAGAGGTGGAAGAAGTGCGTCTCGACAGCGATTGGCTGCAACGTCTGTCTGCCATTGAATCACTGGTGCTGACATTAACCTGGGTGTTCTCCGGTCTATTGCTAATGGCAGTGTTCCTGATTATCGGCAACACCTTGCGCCTGCAGGTACAGAGCCAGAAAGAAGAGATTCAGGTCATGAAGCTGGTGGGTGCGACCGACAGCTACATCCTACGCCCTTATTTATACACTGGCGTTTGGCTGGCGTTGTCTGGGGCCATGGTGGCTTGGTTGGTCACTATGGTAAACAGCCTACTTTTGGATGCAGCCGTTGCAAAATTGGCTACATTATATAGCAGCGGTTTCAGGCTATCGGCACTAAGCCTTGAAGAAGGGCTGATTTTGCTGATGGTGTCAGGACTGATTGGCCTTCTGGCTGCCAGACTCGCCGCAGCAAAACATATGCGGGATATTGAACCTGTTTGATGTTTGAACCTATCCGATAAAAGCAGGTCACAAAATGGTACCTACTTGCAGTTTTTTTGAACTCGAGTAGAGTATCTGGTTCGCTTCGAAAGCGAAGAATAGTTCGATAAAGTCGAAAAGAGGTGAAAATGACAACAGAGATGTATGCACTGGCCCCCATCTCCCAAGATAGCCTTGATAGCTATCTGCAGCAGGTAAACGGCTACCCAATGCTGTCTGCGGACGAGGAGCGTGAGCTGGCAGAACGTCTTCACTACGAGGAAGATCTGGATGCGGCGAAAGGCCTGATCCTGTCTCACCTGCGATTTGTTGTTCATATCGCCCGTGGTTATTCCGGTTATGGATTGCCAGTGTCTGATTTGGTGCAGGAAGGTAACATTGGTCTGATGAAGGCCGTGAAGCGCTTTAACCCGGAAGTGGGTGTGCGTCTGGTATCTTTCGCTGTTCACTGGATCAAAGCAGAAATTCACGAGTACGTACTGCGTAACTGGCGTATCGTGAAAGTCGCAACCACCAAGGCGCAACGTAAGTTGTTCTTCAACCTGCGTAAGTCTAAGAAGCGTCTGGGCTGGTTCAACGCCGAAGAAGTGAATATGGTCGCAGACCAGCTGGGCGTTGATGCGGCAGAAGTGCGCGAGATGGAATCCCGTCTTGCGGCGCAAGATGCTGGGTTTGACGCTGGCGCAGATGATGATGAGCGTGAAGGCGGTGCAGTTGCTCCTGTCTTCTATCTGGAAGATAAAAGCTCGGATGTCGCGACCAACCTGGAATCACAGAACTGGGAAGACCACGCGAATCGTCGCCTGGCACAAGCCATGTCCGGACTCGACGAGCGTAGCCAGCACATTATCCGTTCACGCTGGCTGGACGATGACAACAAAGCCACTTTGCAGGAACTGGCTGATCACTATCAGGTGTCTGCAGAGCGTATCCGTCAACTTGAAAAGAACGCGATGCGTAAACTGAAAGAAGCCGTTGGCGACGCTTTGTGATTGCCTACTGAATACGTTGAAGAAAACCGACAGATTGTCGGTTTTTTTGTACCTGAAATTCTTCCAAAATCGCTCCGATAAAAATGTTTTCCACAGTTTTATTACGATCAACACAACATATAGTGGATCCGGCTTTCAGATCATACTTTATCAACGCAATCCACAGTGTTTTCCACAGGTGGTGAAAAAGCATACAAAGTCCTTGTATTCTCCATGGCATGGTGAAGAAAAAAGTCATGTACAATGCTGTTTTACGTGTCTTGGAGCCATAAGTGGCCGGGAGACGTATATTGATCAGGTCAGACGGGAGTGGAATAACCCATGGAACAATTTGCGCATATCTCTGTAACGGACGCTTTGGCAATGCTGGAGGGTGATGATCATCACGCTGTGATGGTGGATATCCGGGATCCTCAGTCATTTCAGTTATCTCATCCACAGGGCGCATTTCACCTTACCAATGACTCCATTGTGCAGTTTATGAATGAAGTGGACTTCGAGCAGCCAGTATTGGTGATGTGTTACCACGGCGTGAGCAGTCAGGGCGCAGCACAATATTTGATTAACCAAGGCTTTGAGCAGGTGTACAGTGTAGATGGTGGATTCGAAGCCTGGCACCGACAATCCCTGCCGGTGGAATCGGGCATCTGATCGAAAACAACGAAGAGGTACTATGATAAGGCTGACTGCACTTTCTAACCCCCGAGCCGCGCAGGCTTTTATCGATTACATGGCATCAAGGAACATCGCGATTCAGATGATGCCAGAGGGGGAAGGGCAGTTTGCCTTATGGCTGGCAGATAGCCAGTACCAGATTGAGGCAGAAGCTGAACTCGCCGCTTTCCTTCAAAACCCGGGTGATGAGAAATATCAGGCAGCGTCGTGGAACATGGCTGAAAGCCGCACCGCCAAGTTTTTCTATCCACGTCAGGGACTGCTGACTTCGCTCAAACAAAATGCAGGGCCTTTCACGCTGTCTATCATGGTGGTGTGTATTGTGGTGTATGCCGGGCTGACTTTGGGTTTCGGCAATGATGTGTTCTCTCTGCTCCACTTCCCGGCGACAGACGACCAGCAATGGCAACTTTGGCGGCTGTTCTCTCACGCCTTGCTTCATTTCTCCGCGACTCACATCGTTTTCAACCTGCTGTGGTGGTGGGTGCTTGGCGGCAAAATCGAAAAACACAGTGGTAGCGCCAAGCTCATGCAGCTTTTTCTGCTGACGGCACTTTTCTCCGGCCTTGGTCAGTACGCCTTTGAAGGCCCGGCTTTCGGCGGTATGTCCGGTGTCGTGTATGCGTTGTTGGGTTACTTGTGGCTCATGGGGGCTTTGGCACCAGAGCGGGGACTTTCGATTGAACCGGCCTATGTCGGCTTTATGCTGCTTTGGCTTGCCGTGGGCTTTTTCGAACCCTTCGGTATGGCCATTGCCAATATGGCGCACCTTTTCGGTTTAGTGTCAGGCTGTGCGCTTGGATTCATAGACGCCAAACTGAGAAAGGCGAGGTAATGTGAGCTCTGCTCATCCTTGAACTGGCCTGATTGGCATTCCCAGTGCAGCCACGTAAACTGTGTGTGGTTTTTACTTTTTCGCAGGGGATGCCGTGAAACAGACATTACGCCACCAGGAAATACTCGATCTTGTTCGAAGCAAAGGATACGTCAGCACTGACGATCTGGTGGCTCACTTTGATGTCAGCCCCCAAACCATCCGCCGCGACCTGAACGAACTTGCGGCCGAGAACAAAATCCGTCGCCAGCATGGTGGCGCCACCATCCCTTCCAGCTCTGTTAACACCGCCTATGACGCCCGTAAGGCTATGCAGCACGAAGCCAAGAATAAGTTGGCACAGGCGCTTGTGGCGCATATTCCAGATGGTGCGACCCTGTTTATCGACATCGGTACCACGCCGGAAGCGGTCGCGCGTGCACTGCTGAACCACCAAGATCTGCGCATTGTGACCAATAACCTCAATGCAGCCAGTATTCTGATGGCCAAAGAAGACTTTCGCATCATCATGGCGGGTGGAGAAGTGCGCAACCGTGATGGAGGCATTATGGGTGAGGCGACGCTGGACTTCATTTCCCAGTTCCGTCTGGATTTCGGCATTCTGGGGATCAGTGGTATTGACCTCGACGGTAGCCTGTTGGATTTTGATTATCACGAAGTACGTGTGAAGCAAGCCATTATGGAGAACAGCCGCTCAGTCATGCTGGCCGTTGACCACACCAAGTTTGGCCGAAGTGCCATGGTGAACGTTGGTGATATTGCGCAGGTCGATATGCTTTTCACCAATGCGCCTTTACCGGAAACGCTGCAAGCGCGGTTGCAAGATACTGAAACTCAAATAGAAATGGTCGAATGATTTTCCTTTCCGACAACAAAACCGCCTGATGGCGGTTTTTTTATGCCCGTAATGCGCGATTTTTCTTCATTTTGTCATTGGGGATGGCGCTTTTTTGTACTAGAATGCTCGAAAACGAAAGTTAAAATGTTCGTATGAGCGTGAGGGTGTAATGGAACAGGCAAAAGAAAATCAAAATAACGACGTGTTGGATGTGATTGTTGTCGGTGGCGGCATTAATGGCGCGGGTATCGCTGCGGATGCTGCTGGTCGTGGTTTGAGTGTTGGCCTTTATGAAGCGGCCGACTTTGCTTCTGCGACGTCTTCAGCCAGCTCCAAACTTATTCACGGCGGCCTTCGTTACCTCGAGCATTATGAATTTCGTTTGGTCAGTGAAGCCTTGGCCGAGCGTGAAGTGCTTTTGAAAAAAGCCCCATTCCTTGCCTGGCCGATGCGTTTTCGTTTGCCGCATCGCCCACATCTTCGCCCGGCCTGGATGATCCGTATCGGTCTGTTTATGTATGACCATCTTGGAAAGCGCACCACCTTGCCCGCCAGTAAAGGGCTTCGTTTTGGTGCTGATTCTGTCCTGAAGCCTGAAATGACAAAGGGTTTCGAATACTCAGATTGCTGGGTCGATGACGCGCGATTGGTGATCCTGAATGTCATGGACGCAGCCGAGCGTGGCGCGGAAGTGCGTAACCGCTGTAAGGTCGTGCGCGCAGAGAGAAACGGTGGCGTTTGGGACGTGGATATCCTCGATACTGTGACTCAAGAAGTTTTCAGTCGCCGATGCAAAGTGTTGGTGAATGCGGCCGGCCCTTGGGTGAAATCCTTCTATGACGATAGCACCTCGCTCAAATCGCCTCGCGGCATTCGCCTGATCAAAGGCAGCCATGTGGTCGTGCCTCGCGTCCATAACGAAGAGGCCGCTTACATCCTGCAAAACGAAGATGGCCGTATTGTGTTTGTGCTGCCGTATCTTGACCGCTTCTCCATCATTGGTACGACTGATGTGGAATACAAAGGCGACCCACGTGAAGTGGCGATTGAACAGAAAGAAGTCGATTATGTGCTGAATGTTTATAACCAGCACTTTAAACATCAGTTAAGTACGGATGATGTGGTGTGGACCTACAGCGGCGTGCGCCCACTTTGTGACGATGAATCTGACTCACCACAAGCCATCACCCGTGATTACACCCTCGATCTGGATGACAATGGCGGTGATGCGCCTATGCTGACCATTTTCGGTGGAAAGCTGACGACCTACCGTAAACTGGCTCGTGCAGCGGTGAATAAGCTGGAGCCTTTCTTCCCTGAGATGGGTGAAGACTGGACCGCAGATCAGGTGTTGCCTGGTGGTGAGGATATTTCAAGCTTCGACGATGTGCAGCAGCGCTTGAAACAAGAATGTCCGTGGATGGATGATTTCACGTCTAACCGTCTGGCCATCACTTATGGTAGTCGCGTCTGGGTATGGCTCAATGGCGCGAAGACCGCTGCTGATCTGGGTATCGACTTCGGTGAAGGTCTGTCACAGCGCGAAGTGGAGTATCTGATGGCATCTGAATATGTGCAGGATGCTGAAGATTTGCTGTGGCGTCGCACCAAACTGGGCTTGTACCTTTCTAAGGAACAGCAACAACTGGTTGCTGACTACATTTCCACAGGCGCATCAGCAATGGATGAGGCCGCGACGGCCTGAGTCCGGAAAGCAAAAAAACAAAAGGCGGCTCTCTGGCCGCCTTTTCAGTTCTTAACGCTTACTGGTACAAGTATTTTGTAAACAGCAGATCAGCAATGACTTTCTGGTTGGTTTCCGCCAATAGCATTTCGTTTACCTTGTCCAGACACGCTTTGCGAATCGACTCGCGCCCGGAGAGGGATTTCACACGCACTTCATTTTCCTGGCTCAACACTTCAATGATGGTGTCGCGGATCAGCGGCTGGTGATATTCCAGCATCTGTATCAGTGAAGGGTCATCCACCATTAGGTCAACTCGGACATTAATAAACCCAAGTTTGCGGCCTTCCGTAATAAAGTTAGTGGTGATCTCTGGCTCAAGCGTAAAATAGCTGAACTGTGCGGCATTCTCTTCCTCAGCCAAGGTTGGAAGGGAAAACAGCAGAGACACGATTAAGGCGAAAACAGCAGTGATATTTTTTTTCATGGTTTTTGCCAAACCCCGGATTTCATCAATCTCTTATGGTAGTTTAGCTGCGCGAATAGGGGCACAGCCTGTACAATAGCGCAATATACCTAAACCACTTAAAGCCCGAATCTCTAAGTGGTTTAGGTATATTAATACTAAACACTATTGGCCGATTCGGCGAAAGTTTTGTGGTTTTTTTGCTCTTTGGCTCAGGATAACATGTCAGAATTCAAGGAATTACACTTACAAGCTCTCATGAATGCAAAGTGGGAGGAGCCAGACTGGCAAACACTTGAAACTACCCGCGAAGGGGCGTGGTTACTGGAACGCCACTCGATGACAGAAAGGCTGAAAGCGCACTGTCGTACGCTGGCCGTTGAGGTGTTGGGCTTACATGAAATAGAACAATCTGCCCTGACTGAGAACGAGCTCAGCCTGTTGGGTGAAGAGTCTTGTTTGGTGCGTGAAGTGGTCCTGTCTGGCGATGGGGATGCATGGCTATGTGCACGTACTTTGGTGCCTAAATCGACCCTGACAGAAAAAGAGCAAGACATTGCAGATCTTGGCGCGGTGCCTTTGGGGCAGCGCGTGTTTAATCAGGCCAATGCCCGTCGTGATGCCATTGAAGTGACGACTGTTGTGGTAGAAGGACAAACCCTGCTGGCGCGCCGTTCGCGTTTGTGGGTCAATGAAAAGCCGATGCTGGTCTCCGAGCTGTTTTTGCCGGATGCGCCGGTGTATCAGGAGGAAGGCTAAATGGATGCGGCCAAGGCGAGAGCGTATTGGCAATTAACGCGCATGGACAGGCCAATCGGTAGTTTGTTACTGCTGTGGCCAACGCTTTGGGCATTGTTTCTGGCAGCAGATGGAGTGCCGAACCTGCACGTACTGGTGGTCTTCGTACTTGGCGTTATTATGATGCGCGCAGCGGGATGTGTAATTAACGACTTCGCTGATCGCAACTTTGATGGTCATGTGAAACGTACCAAAGCCCGTCCATTACCGTCAGGGTTGGTGACCGCTAAAGAGGCATTAGCCCTGTTTGGTCTGCTGATTTTGGGCGCATTCCTGCTGGTACTTACGCTTGACCCTTTGACCATCAAGCTATCTGTGGTTGCCGCACTGTTGGCGTCTGTCTATCCCTTTATGAAACGCTTCACCCATATGCCGCAGTTGGTGCTTGGCATGGCATTCAGCTGGGCGATCCCGATGGCCTATGCGGCGCAGTCTGGCGAATTGCCGCCAGTGGCGTGGATGTTGTTTCTGGCCAATGTGTTATGGACCGTGGCTTACGATACCCTGTATGCCATGGTTGATCGCGATGATGATTTGAAAGTCGGCATCAAATCTTCTGCCATTCTCTTTGGGCGCTTCGACAAGATTGCCGTTGGTATACTGCAGCTGATTACGGTCCTGTTGTTGGTACTGGTGGGCTACCTCAGCGAGCTTTCACAGGTTTACTACTGGTTCCTGTTGGCCGCTTCGGCGCTGTTTGTTTATCAGCAGTGGCTGGCGCGTGGCCGTGAGAGAGAGCTTTGCTTCAAAGCCTTCCTGAATAACAACTACGTCGGCATGCTGGTATTTATTGGTTTGGCGCTTGCTGTGCTGATCAAGTGATACGCTGAATATACCCAAATAACCTGAAGATGCTCGAATTCAGAGGCCATCAATGCGTTCAATTCGAGGCAAATTTCGCGAGGAATAGTTGTTCTATTTTCGTGGAATTTAACGAAGAAGTGAGTGCATTGAGGGCCTCCCTTCGGGCGAGTTGACTGACGTCGTGCTCTTTGTTGTTCCTTTTTGATGGAGATGACTACATCTACAAAGGAACGCCGCGATCACAACGCCAGTCAAACTCGCTGAATCCTGCATCTTCAAGTTGTTTGGGTATAGTAGCAATAAAAAACCTCGCACATTGGCGAGGTTTTTTGTTTCTAGCGATCAGATGATTAGTCTTCTGATGGCTGGTTCAGGATAGCCTGAATGGTCAGCTGCACTTCCGGTGAAATCAAACCGAATACACACTCGCGGAGCGCCTCAACGCGATCAGCGCGGGCATGGTCGTCGTCATTCAGATAGCCCTGTTCACGCAGCGAGTTCAGCAAAGTCGCAAACACGCCTTTGTCGAAGAATTCCGGTGCGTTGATACCGTGTAGACGGCTCAGACGTTGTGCCATCATCTGGCTTTGTTGCTCCAGATCGGACTTCGAGGTGTCTGGCTCATGGCTGAACAGCGTCAGGGTGATCGCGTAGCGCTGCAGGGTTTCTGCAATCGTGCGGCCCAGCAACTGAAGTTGAGTCAGCTTGCCGTTGTTACGACTGATGGTGTCACCGTCTACGGTGATCAGCGATTGACGCTCAAGCTCAATCAAGGTCGCATCGATGTAGCTCTGCAAAGATGCATCATCGAAGCTCATGAACAGCTCAGCTTTCAGCAGCGGATAAAGCTGACGAATCGAATCCATCAGGTTTTCACGTGAAACACTGGTCTTGAATACCAGCATTTGCGCGATCAGTGAAGGTACCGCAAACAGGTGAATGATGTTGTTGCGGTAGAAAGTCATCAGGATGGCCTGCTGACGATCCAGCGAAATCACTTCACCCAGCGAGTCTTTTTCGACCACGAACTTGTTCAGGCTCAGAGCATGCTCAACTAACTCCTGCGCGGAATCATCAGGCACTGTACTGGTTGATGAATACGGCACCTGACGCAGCAACTCGAGGTAAATGGTCAGTTGTTCTTCCAGCGCCTCACGGCTCAATGCACTCTGGCGGGAAGCGAGCAGGGCTGTTGCACACAAGGTCAGGGCATTGGCTGCAGCAGCATCATTGATTTTGGTCATCATGCGCTCTGCCAACTCATTCACCGCTGGTAGCAACCAATCTGGACGCTGAGGTTCAATCGGGTCGATGTCTTTTTGCCAATCCGGTGCCTTCTCATTCAGAAAGTGGTTCACAGGAATCGGCTCACCGAAGTTTACGTAGCCCTTACCGTAGTTACGCAGTTTGCGAAGAATGCCCAGTACCTGACCGAAACTTTCTTTCTCTTTGCGCTTGCCCTGTAGCTCTTTGGCGTAGGTGCTGACTTCCATCACGTGCTCGTAACCGATGTAGACTGGCACCAAAGTGACGGGGCGCTTGAGGCCACGCAGCATCGCTTGAATGGTCATTGCCAGCATGCCGGTTTTCGCCGGAAGCAGACGGCCAGTACGCGAACGACCGCCTTCCGAGAAGTATTCTACCGAGTAACCTTTGGCAAAAAGTTCAGCCAAATATTCGCGAAATACCGTGGAATAGAGGCGGTTGCCCTTAAAAGTACGGCGCAGGAAGAACGCGCCGCCGCGACGGAAAATAGGACCCGCCGGGAAGAAGTTCAGGTTTACGCCCGCCGCGATGTGCGGTGGCACCAGACCTTCTTTATACAGCACGTACGAAAGCAGCAGGTAGTCCATGTGCGAACGGTGACAAGGCACGTACACAATCTCATGACCATCTTGCGCCAGCTTACGGACGCGTTCAGAGTTATTGATATTAAGGCCTTGATACAGCTTGTTCCAAAGCCAGGTCAGTAGGCGATCGGCATAGCGGATAAGGCTTGGTGAGAAGTCCGCAGCGATTTCTTCCATCATGTCGATGGCTTCTTTACGCACTTTCTCTACCGGTACGTCACGGCTTGCCGCTTCATCCTGTACCGCTTTATCAATGGCTTTGGAAGCCAGCAGGCGTTTGAACAGCAGTTGGCGATCCGGCAAGCCAGGGCCTGATGCCGCCATTTTCTGGCGTGAGAAGTGGATTTTCGCCACACGTGCCAGCTTGTTCGCGATCGTGGTATCTGTGCCGTGCTTGTCTGCCATAAAACGCAGGGAAACCGCATTACTAAAGCGAACCATGCTGTCACGACCCAGCGTTAAAATTGTATAGCACTTTTGCAGGCCATTCATGGCTTGCAGGGCAGGTGCTGCCGGACGTGATTCATTGCCCGGGTCGCGGTTCCACACCACAGACGCCGGCACCATTTGGATGTCGAGTTCAGTGTCACGCTTGTGCAGCTCGAGCCATTCGGTGAACAGAGTGAGGGAGTCTGCCGGGACAGGGTCGCTGTCTTTAAACATGCGCTTGCCTTCAGACACGCACACATAGCGCGGCAGGCTTTTTCCACCCAGTTCCAAAGGTTCCAGCGGGTCTGGTAAACCGAGTTGCAGACAGCTGCTGCGCAAGGTCAGCAGATCGGTATGAGAGCGGAACGGCAAAACATAAACCATAGGGCGGGACAGATCGAGGTCCAGCTGGTTTATGGGATCTGACGGAATACTGATGGTTTTCACCAGTACCGACAGCGGTAAATTCAATAGCTTGTGATAAATCGATTGGCAAGCAGACATCTGATCGCAGCCTCTTATATTTTGTGCGTGGCAAGTCTAGCAGAAAACATCCCCGAACTTGCAGGGAAATGACACCAATCCGCGGGCTTATGTCAAGGTTGAGCCAAGGTATGGTGAGCTGGGCAGTCAGAAAAATTGTGAGCTGAGCAGCGCCTTTATTAGAGATTGGCGCAAAATCCGCCTTTTCAAGTGGTTAAACACTGGATATACTCACAGTTAACTGTATAAAAAGACAGGTCATGATATGAAGCCGTTAACCGCAAGACAACAGCAAGTCTTTGATTTGATCAAAGCAAAGATCGATGACTCCGGTATGCCACCGACGCGTGCCGAAATCGCGAAAGAACTCGGGTTCCGTTCTGCCAATGCGGCAGAAGAGCACCTGAAAGCGCTGGCGCGTAAAGGCGTGCTTGAAATCGTACCTGGTGCATCACGCGGTATCCGCTTGCTGGTGGAAACCGAAGCGGCGAACGACGACGAAGGCCTGCCTTTGATTGGTCGCGTGGCAGCCGGTGAACCTATTCTCGCGCAAGAGCACGTGGAAATGCACTATCAGGTTGATCCGAACTTGTTCAAACCGAATGCAGATTTCTTGCTACGCGTTAGCGGTATGAGTATGAAAGACATCGGTATTATGGATGGCGACCTGTTGGCGGTACATAAAACACAGGATGTACGAAACGGCCAAGTGGTTGTCGCGCGTGTTGAAGATGATGTCACCGTGAAGCGCCTTGAGCGCAAAGGCAATCAGGTGCTGCTTCATGCTGAGAATGAAGAATTCGCGCCGATCGTGGTTGATCTGTCTCACCAGCATCTCACCATTGAAGGTATTGCCGTTGGTGTGATTCGCAACACAGACTGGATGTAACACTCCAGCTTCGCATTACAAGAGTTAAAGAAACAGGCAGCTTCGGATGAAAAGTCCGACGCTGCCTTTCTTTTTGCGAGTTTTTCGTGCTACAGGCCGCTTCCCCTCTGCATTTTTGCACACCCGCAATTCTCTGTTCCGCGCGGTCACTTTCCTCAAAACAAGGCATTAACTCTTCTTAAAATAAAGATTTTTTTGCTTTGGATTTCTGAAGTTTTTTAAGAAAAGCGGCACAAAATCGTTGAGGATGAAACAGTTGTCTTCATCTCGTAAATTCGTGGCTGGCATCATGTTTCGGGGCATTCTGCTGCTCAAATTTTGTTCTTTCCACGTTCCTTGCCTAGCTTTAGTTGTAAACAGAGTGTTAACCAAACTTTCATTTTTTTGCATCCATTTACATTTAGCACTGCGAAGTGACTTTGAGGAGGGAACCGGTGAAGACTCGCCAACTTCTATACGCGCTCGCAATTTTCTCTTCGTTTGCGGCCAATGCTGCCAACGAAGCGTCCTCGTTTAACCTGACTCCCGGTGTGACGGAAATCAGTGAGAAAGTCTATGGCCTTCATATGACGATTCTCTGGATTTGTGTCGCTATCGGCGTGGTCGTCTTCGGCGTGATGTTCTGGTCTATCATCCATCACCGCAAATCAAAAGGCGCGGTGGCCGCGAATTTTCATGAAAGCACCAAAGTGGAGATTCTCTGGACGCTAATCCCTTTTCTGATCCTGATTGGTATGGCTGTTCCGGCAACCAAGGTGTTGTTGGCAATGGAAGACCCGTCTGATTCAGAACTGACGATTCAGGTGACTGGTTCTCAGTGGAAATGGCATTACCGCTATTTCGACCATGAAGTGGAATTCTTCTCTTTGCTGGCGACTTCTGCCGCGCAAATTGATGGTGAATCAGCCAAACGTGACACCTACCTGTTGGAAGTTGACCGCCCGCTGGTGGTGCCGATTGGCAAGAAGGTGCGTTTCCTGATCACCTCCGAAGATGTCATCCACTCTTGGTGGGTGCCGGATTTTGCCGTGAAGAAAGACGCCAACCCTGGCTTTATCAACGAAGCTTGGACGCGTATCGACAAGCCGGGCATCTACCGCGGTCAGTGTGCAGAGCTTTGTGGTAAAGACCATGGCTTTATGCCGATAGTGGTGATTGCCAAACCGGTCGACGAGTTCGAAGCCTGGGTGACGGAAACGGCGGCTGCGCAAGCCAAGGTGAAAGAAGAAGAGCAGAAATTGCTGGCGATGAACATGGACATGGAAGAGCTGATGGAGCTGGGTGAGGACGTGTACAACTCACGCTGCGCTGCCTGTCATCAGGTCAATGGTCTGGGTCTTCCCGGCGTATTCCCGGCACTTGCCCAACAGGGCATCTCTGCTGATCCCGATAAGGTACTCGACCACCTCAATATTGTAATTCACGGCAAACCAGGCACGGCTATGCAGGCGTTTGGTGCGCAGCTTGGCCTGAAAGAGCTGGCTGCGGTGATCACCTACGAGCGAAACGCTTGGGGCAACAACACGGGCGATGCCATTCAGGCGTCTCAAATCAATGCTGTGCTCAACGGTGACGATCTTTAAGGAGAAATCGCAATGACGGATATGACGCCTGATCAGGTCGGTCACGATGACCACGACCATGATCATAAACCCCGAGGGTTGATGCGTTGGCTGTTAACGACCAACCATAAAGACATCGGCTCCATGTATTTGATCTTCAGCTTCACCATGTTTTTGTTGGGTGGGGCGATGGCACTGGTGATCCGTGCAGAGTTGTTCCAGCCGGGCTTGCAATTGGTTGACCCTAACTTCTTTAACCAGATGACCACGGTTCACGGCCTTATCATGGTATTCGGTGCGGTCATGCCAGCCTTTACAGGATTGGCTAACTGGATGGTGCCTATGATGATTGGCGCGCCGGATATGGCGCTGCCACGCATGAATAACTGGAGCTTCTGGATACTGCCGTTTGCCTTCCTGATGCTCATCATGTCGCTGTTTATGGAAGGAGGCGGTCCAAACTTTGGCTGGACCTTCTACGCACCGCTCTCCACCACCTATTCCCCTGACAGCACCGCACTGTTCGTGTTTGCTGTTCATATCATGGGTATCAGCTCAATCATGGGCGCGATCAACGTGATAGTGACCATCATGAACCTGCGTGCACCGGGCATGACCTACATGAAGATGCCGCTGTTCGTCTGGACCTGGTTCATCACTGCCTTCCTGCTGATTGCGGTAATGCCAGTGCTTGCCGGGGCGGTCACCATGGTGTTGACCGATAAGTACTTCGGAACGTCATTCTTTGATGCCGCCGGTGGTGGCGATCCGGTCATGTTCCAGCACATATTCTGGTTCTTCGGACACCCAGAGGTGTACATCATGATCCTGCCGAGCTTCGGGATCATCTCAGCGATTGTGCCAGCGTTTGCCCGCAAACCACTGTTTGGTTACGCGTCTATGGTTTACGCGACCGCATCCATTGCAGGCTTGAGCTTTGTTGTATGGGCGCACCACATGTTCACAACAGGCATGCCGGTGTTTGCAGAACTCTTTTTCATGTACTGCACCATGTTGATATCGGTGCCGACCGGGGTGAAAGTGTTTAACTGGGTGGCGACCATGTGGCGAGGCTCATTGACCTTTGAGACGCCCATGTTGTTTGCGCTCGCCTTTATTGTGTTGTTCACCATCGGGGGCTTCTCCGGCCTGATGCTGGCAATAACACCGGTGGACTTCCAATACCATGATACTTACTTCGTGGTGGCGCACTTCCACTATGTATTGGTATCCGGGGCCATCTTCTCCATCATGGCAGCGGCTTATTACTGGCTGCCAAAATGGACCGGGCACATGTACAACCAGACGCTCGCCAACTGGCACTTCTGGTGCTCACTGATTTCGGTCAACATCCTGTTCTTCCCAATGCACTTCCTGGGGCTGGCTGGCATGCCACGTCGTATTCCGGATTACGCCCTGCAGTTCGCTGATATCAACGCGATTGTCAGTGTCGGTGCTTTCCTGTTCGGCTTCTCCCAGCTCATCTTCTTGGTGCTGGTGGTGAAATGTATTCGTGGCGGCGAGCCTGCGCCAGCGAAACCTTGGGAAGGTGCAGAAGGATTGGAATGGACGGTGCCTTCACCTGCGCCTTATCACACCTTCTCAACACCACCGAAAATCGATTGAGGATAGCGTATGGCAGAGCAAGAACAGCAGACACAAAAAACAGGACGTTCAGCAGCAAAGCTGGCGGGCTTGGCTGTGCTGATGTTTGGCTTTGCCTTCGCGCTGGTGCCACTTTATGACGTGTTCTGCGACATCACCGGCATTAACGGTAAAACCAGTGATGTCGCGGCGACGGAAAGCAATCAGGTCGATTTCTCCCGTACTGTCACCGTTGAGTTTGTCGCCTACATTAATCCCGGTCTTGGCTGGGATTTTGTGCCTGAGGTGAAAAAGCTCACCGTGCATCCGGGAGAGACGCGCACCATCGCTTACCGTGCCACCAATAACACCTTGGTGAACTCGGTCGGACAGGCGGTGCCTTCGGTTACCCCTGGGCTTGCCGCGCAATACCTGAACAAAATTGAATGTTTCTGCTTTAACCGCCAGCCCCTTGAAGCAGGAAAAGACGCAGAACTTCCACTGGTGTTTTATGTCGACCCGGAGCTGCCGGAAGACATCAGCACCCTGACGCTGGCATATACCCTGTTTAGCGCAAAGACTGAGCCTGTGACTCAGTAAATGCAGTGAGGTCATCATGACGACAGATACCAATACCGATGCCCAGTACGAAAACTACTATGTGCCCGCACAGAGCAAGTGGCCGATTGTCGGTGCTATTGCCTTGTTCTTTATCGCAATGGGTGCAGGTTCGACAGTCGCCGGATTGTTCGGTGGCAATGGTCCATGGATGCTGCTGATTGGCACCGGCATTTTGATGTTTATGCTGTTTGGCTGGTTCCGCGATGTGATTCATGAGTCGATGGGTGGATTGTATTCAGCGCAAATGGACCGCTCTTTCCGCCAGGGCATGAGCTGGTTCATCTTCTCGGAAGTGATGTTTTTTGCCGCTTTCTTTGGCGCACTGTTCTATGCCCGCGTTATTGCGGTTCCTTGGCTGGGAGGGGCGAGCAACAATGCCATGACGGCAGCGGTGCTCTGGCCTGACTTTATTCCAGGTTGGCCTTTGGTGAAAACGCCAGATGGCACGGAAACTACGGCCATGGGGGCTTGGGGTTTACCGCTGATTAACACCATTATTCTGCTTGCTTCGTCTGTCACGCTGCACTTTGCACATGTGGCGATGGAGGAAGGCAACCGCCAACGCGTGAAACTGTTTCTTGGTGTCACCGTGTTACTGGGGTGGATTTTCCTTGGGCTTCAAGTGGAAGAATATGTGCACGCGTACCAAGAGCTGAACCTCAGACTGGATTCAGGGATTTACGGGAATACCTTCTTCCTGCTTACCGGTTTCCACGGTATGCATGTTTTCCTTGGCTCGATCATTCTGTTCATTATTTGGTTGCGGGTACTGAAAGGACACATGACCCCTGAGCATCACTTCGCCTTCCAGGCCGGGGCTTGGTATTGGCACTTTGTGGATGTGGTATGGCTGTGTCTGTTCGTGTTCGTCTACATCTTGTAGCGACGCAAATTAATAAGGGCGGCTGTTGGGTTCAATCACTCCGGTCGCCAACGCTACCAGCAAGATGACAAATACAAGCACAGAGAACAATACGCGACGTCCTAAAAAGCGGGACATGGGAACGTCGGATTGACCCTTAAGCATAATCGGCAGAGCACGGAACAGATTAAACACGATAAAGACCAACAGGCAGACGAGGATCCCTTTGAGCAGCATATTGCCTCCTGAGAGTCAAAAAGGTGACCGGATGTCTTCTTCCAACATACGGCAAATAAGACGGATTGGTTTTCTTGTATTCACTCTGGCGATGACAGTGCTCTTGGTCAAGCTGGGGATGTGGCAAATGTCCCGCGGGGCAGAAAAAGAAGCGCTTTTGTCGCAAATGGCAGAGCGTTCACAGCAGGAAGTGACCGCCTTGGCGTCTTTGCCACAGGAATTGAAAGGGACGCGGGTTAAGTTAACTGGCCAGTTTGATACATCGAAGAGCGTACTACTCGATAACCAAACCTTCGAAGGCCGCGTGGGATACCGCTGGTTTCTACCGTTCAGAAGTGACAATCAGTGGATATTGGTCGAACTGGGTTGGGTGGCGGCGCCGGCAACAAGGGATACATTGCCGACATTGCCAACGCTAGAAGGACAGTTTTCAGTGACCGGCACCGTCGATTTTCCCTCCGACAGGGTCGTGCTGGCACAAGTGGAAACAGAAAATGGTTGGCCCAAGCGGGTGCAATCGGTGGAAATTCAAGGTCTGGAACAAGCTTCCGGACTTTCCCTCAAACCCTGGCTTATCCGCGGTGATGTGATAAGCGACAGCAACGGAGAGAGCTTCAGTACAGGTGCAAAACCCATCTGGGAGCCTGTCGTGATGAAGCCGGAAAAGCACTATGCCTATGCCATGCAGTGGTTTGGATTGGCGCTGGTGGTAGTGATTGGATTTGGGCTTTGGTGGAGGAAAGGACGCATATGAATGGGAAAAAAGCGCTGATACTGGTCACCGTGATTTTTGTTCTGCCGGTTCTGGCTGCCAAATTGGTGTTGGATTTTGGCTGGTACAATAAGGGCGTGACCAACAATGGCGAGCTTATCGCCGAAGAAGTGAAGGCTGACTGGCTGTCACACAACGGGCAATGGCGTTTGGTCTACTCCTACCCCAATTCTTGTGATGAGAAGTGCGAAAGTGCGCTTTTTCAACTGAACCAAATTCCGGTTGCGGTTGGACGTGAGCGTGAACGGGTTGCCAGCATCCTGCTGACACCGGAAAGCTCGGCGGTGGAAGAAGGCACCAATGTCACCCGCCAAAACATCGATGCAACGCAACAACAAACCATGTCGTCGCTGCCCTTCTCTGAAAACGCGATTTATCTTGTTGACCCCCTGAACAACCTTATTCTTGCCTATCCGGTGCCAGCGGAAAAATCAGCACAGGTGGCACAAAGCAAAGGACTGCTGTCCGATCTTCGAAAACTCATGAAACTCTCCAAAGTCGGGTAAGGGAGGTCGTGATGGAAAAAGACAAACGCTATCTCGGACTGATCTACGGTGCACTGGCCTTGGCTTTGGTCGTCGTGGCACTGGGAGCATTTACCCGTTTGACGGAAGCAGGCTTGGGGTGCCCAGATTGGCCCGGTTGTTATGGCTTTCTGACCGTGCCGCAATCTGCAGAGAAAATCGCTCAGGCAACGGAAGCCTTCCCCCATGCCCCTGTTGAAATTCAGAAAGCCTGGAATGAAATGATCCATCGTTATGTGGCGGGAACGCTCGGGTTAGTGATTGCTGCCATTGCCTTTTTGGCGTGGCGTCGCCCTGAACGTAACCGCATGCTGCCGAGTGTGCTGCTGGCGGTGGTGACCTTTCAGGCAGCCTTAGGTATGTGGACAGTGACCATGAACCTGATGCCTATCGTGGTGATGGGGCATTTGCTCGGTGGTTTCACAACTGTCACTTTGCTGTTCATGTTGGCGCTGCTGGAAAGGCGGCGTATCAAAGAGCCAACACAGCTAGAGGTGGACGTCCAAAAAGCCTCTATAGGCGGAAAGCTCAAGGTATTGTCAGTCGCTGCGCTTCTGGCAGTGGTGATGCAAATCGCGCTTGGCGGCTGGACATCAGCCAACTATGCGGCTCTCGTTTGTACTCAACTGCCCGTTTGTGAAGTCGATTGGGCAGAGAAATACGACGCCTCGGCGTTTCATCCCATCAGCCCGAAAAACGAGACTTACCAATATGGCGTGTTGAATTTCGATCAGCGCGTCACGATTCACGCCACCCACCGAATCGGTGCCATGGTGGTCACGGCGCTCATTCTACTGCTGGCGTTTGCGGTCAGAAAACCGCTTGGTGCTGGCGCATCGCTACTACTCTTAGGCGCGCTGGGTATTCAGATAACGCTTGGTGTTACCAATGTGGTCGCCTTGCTGCCGCTGTCTGTTGCGGTGGCACACAATGTTTGCGGATTGCTTTTACTTTTAGTGACTGTCAGGACGGTGGTAGGTGTGTTCGCACCTGTTTCAATGACCGCGGCACAGTCGTCTTTGGGAGACTCAGGGAGGTTAAGCCATGGCTAAATTCAACACGCCTTCGCTGGCAAACAGCGCCCCGAATACTGAAACCGCTCAATGGCGGGATTATCTGGAACTGACCAAGCCCAAAGTGGTGGCCATGCTATTGCTGACCGCCATGGTGGGAATGTGTTTGGCGGTACCGTCTTTGCCTCCTGCTCACGCCGTGATTCTGGGGCTGTTAGGGATTGGTATGCAGTCCGCTGCGGCTGCGGTGTTCAATCATGTGATTGATCAGCGTATTGATAGACAGATGCAGCGCACCATTCATCGCCCCGTTGCAAAAGGCCGGGTAGGTACGTCACAGGCGCTGGCATTTGGTGGTTTGCTGATGGTCGCGGGCTTTGCGCTCCTTTGGGTATTGAATGCGCTGGTGGCATGGCTCACTTTTGCCAGTTTGATTGGCTATGCGGTGGTCTACACCGTATGGCTAAAGCATGCGACGCCTCAGAACATCGTGATTGGTGGTTTGGCTGGCGCAATGCCGCCGCTGCTCGGTTGGGTGGCGGTGACCGGAACGCTCGACCCACATGCACTGTTGCTGGTGATGCTGATTTTCACCTGGACCCCACCGCATTTCTGGGCGCTCGCGATTCACCGTGAGAAAGATTACGCCAAAGCCGGCGTACCCATGTTGCCAGTAACCCATGGTGTGGAATTCACCAAGACCATGATTTTGCTCTACACCCTGCTTTTGGTGGTGGTGGGCTTACTGCCTTGGCTGGCGGGAATGAGTGGACTGATTTACCTCTTCGGTAGTTTGGCGCTCAATCTCGGCTTTGCCTGGTACGCGTGGCAGTTGAAATTCCATGATCGCAAAGGGTTGGCTTGGCAGACGTTTAAATACTCCATTTGGCATGTATTTGGTTTGTTTGTGGCTTTGCTCGCCGATCATGCATGGCGTGCGATAGGATAGTTGCACACCCAAGCAAACAGTGAGCAGGGATGATGCTTTCCCATCTTCAATTCTCAACGCCGCGGCTGGATGTCGCGGCGTTATCGTCTGGTTCAAAAACTTCCGATAATCTCGCTAAGGAATTAGCAGCCCTATTGACGCCAGCGGTGAAGCAGCATTTACCGCCGGATATCCAATCGGTGAACGACGCCCAAAGCGCAGCGGTTTGGCTTCAACAGGCTTTAACAGAATCCACCTTCCTAGCCGTGACAGAGAGGGATTCCCAATCTCTTGCTGGGTTTATTTTGCTGTATGAAGAAACCAATACAGAAGGTTTGCTCGATCTCCGGCTAGGTTATGTGGTGACCGAAAGGCTGCAGGGAAAGGGATTGGCCAGCGAGATGCTGCAAGGCTTGGTGAACTGGTGCCAGCAGAGCGGCAAGGTCTCGACGCTTTCCGGTGGGGCCGAAGAGAACAATCTGGCCTCTGTCCGCGTGCTGGAAAAAAACGGATTTGTGCGTGATGGCGAATCAATCAACGGTACCGTCTTTTTAACCCGCACATTCTGATAAACTTCCGCCACTTACTCTCTATCTGTCGATAACCACAGAGCCAATTTATGCTGTCAGCGCTGCAACAAAAAGCCCTTCACGTGCGTGTTTTCTCGCTCGCGTTCCCTATGGTGCTCTCCAACATCACCGTGCCTTTGCTGGGGTTGGTGGATGCGGCCGTGATTGGCCACCTCGACCACGCCTGGTATCTCGGCGGTGTGGCGGTCGGCAGCACCATGATAGCGGTGACTTTCTGGCTACTCGGTTTTCTTCGTATGGCTACCACTGGGCTTACCGCTCAAGCCTATGGCGCTGACGATAAAGCGGGGCTAGCGAATGTGTTCCTGCAGGGTATCTCCCTTGCCTGGTTATTGGCATTGGCGATTGTCGCCGTGCATCCATTGATTGCGGATTGGGTGTTTTCCTACAGTGACGCAAGTGCAGAAGTGAAGCGCTATGCCGACCAGTATTTCTCTGTGCGTATCTGGAGCGCGCCTGCTGCGTTGACCAATCTTGTGATCATAGGTTGGCTATTGGGTGCCCAGAACGCGAAAAAACCGATGCTGCTGCTGATTGTTATCAACGTCATCAACATCGTGCTCGATGTACTGTTTGTTGTGGGTTTTGGCTGGAAAGTGCAGGGCGCTGCAGCAGCGAGTGTGATTGCTGATTACAGCGGTATGGCGTTGGGCTTGTATTTCGTGGCGCAGCGCTGGAAGCAAGAGATGTTGCCTGCACCATTGGCGCAGTGGAAAAAAGCTTCTGCGGGTATGGGACGGCTGTTAAAGCTTAACCGGGACATCTTTCTCCGAAGCCTCTGCCTGCAGCTGGCCTTCACCTTTATGACCTTTCAGGGGGCGACACTGGGCGACAATGTGGTGGCAGCCAATGCGGTGCTGATGAACTTCCTGATGCTGGTCTCTTTCGCAATGGACGGCTTTGCCTATGCGATGGAAGCCATGGTCGGGAAAGCGATCGGTGCCCGGAACAGAAACGAGCTGATGGACTCACTCACAGCAACCACCTTTTGGAGCTTGGTGATCTCCCTGCTTATCACTGCCGCTTTCCTTATCTTTGGTGAGCAGATTGTCGGGGTGATTTCCGATATCCCGGCTGTGCGTGAACAGGCATTTGTGTATCTGCCTTGGCTCATTGCCATGCCGCTCGTAGCCATGTGGTGTTTTCTGCTTGATGGCGTGTTTATCGGCGCGACGCGCGGACGTGAAATGCGAAACACCATGTTTGTAGCAATGGCAGGTTTCTTTGTGATTTGGTGGCTGTTAAGTGGCTGGGGCAACCATGCGCTTTGGGCGGCGATGCTGGGCTTTATGGCATTGCGCGGCTTGACGCTGGGGGGACTTTTTATCCATCAGTGGCGAAGAGATACCTTTCTGGCTGCAAACTAGCCGAGACAAAAAAGGCGCTATTAGGCGCCTTTCTTTTCACGATAATCGTTCTTAGTAGTAAGAGTGATCGCCGTGCGCGTGCTCAGTGACGTCACGAACGCCGTTAAGCTCGCCGCTGAATTCTTCCAGCAGTTGCTTCTCGATGCCGTCTTTCAGGGTGACGTCAACCATTGAACAGCCATTACAGCCGCCGCCGAATTGAATCACTGCCACTTTGTCTTCAGTGATTTCAATCAGATTGATGTGACCACCATGGCCTGCCAGCTGTGGGTTAACCTGAGTCTGGATCACGTACTCAACGCGCTCCATCAGTGGCGCGTCGTCAGACACCTTACGCATTTTTGCGTTTGGTGCTTTCAGCGTCAGCTGTGAGCCCATTTTGTCAGTGACAAAATCAATCTCAGCATCTTCCAGAAACGGAAGGCTCAGTTCATCTACGTAGGCAGAAAAACCTTCGAATTTGAGTTCGGTGTCAGTCGCTTCCACTGCATCCTGAGGGCAGTAAGAAACGCCGCACTCTGCGTTTTGCGTGCCAGGATTAACCACGAATACGCGGATGTTGGTCCCTTCCGGCTGCTGCTCAAGCAGTTTACCGAAATGGCTCTGTGCACTTTCTGAAATAATAATTTGTGACACGGCTTCTTACCTGATTTATCCAGTATTTGTTTACATTGTACGCTTGTTTTTGTCCGCTATCACCCCTCAAGCTTCGAGGTTACTTTTCCCTCACTTTTCAATTAAGTGGCTTCTGGTGGTGTGCGACAAAGACAATACACATCAATACGTTCCACGCCATGCTGCCGGAGCAAGCGGCAAAGCTGGGCGATAGTTGCACCCGTGGTGACAACATCATCGACCAAGGCGATGTGTGGCGGCAGTTTTCGTTTGATAGAAAATGCCTGCTTTAAGTTTGAAAGACGGGATTGTCGGTCTAATCCCTGCTGTTGGCGAGTGGCACGAATGCGTTTTAAGACATTGGGCTCAGATTGAACCTTGAGTTGTCTCGCGAGCTCTGCGGCCAGCACGCTGCTATGGTTAAATCCGCGCCAAAGCCTTCGTTTCCAGTGCATGGGCACGGGAAGAAGGAGAGGCGCAGGTGATTCAATCTCTGTCGCGAGCAGTTTAGCGAGAGCAGGGGCAAGCCAGTAATGTCCTTGATACTTGAAGCGGTGAAGCAGCTTGTCATAGGGAAAGGAATAGGCACCGACACAAAACAAACTGTCCCACGGCGGCGGCTTTTTCAAACATCTACCGCAGCTTTCAATCATGTAAGGGGTGGGCAAACCGCAATGCAGGCAGCGTGGCTGACTGGGCAAGCTGGCGTGACAGGCATGACACCAAGGATAAGCATGCTGCTCCAACCTGTGGTGGCAAAGCTGACAACGCAGCGGCAAGGCACGTAAGATAGTGCTTAACATCAAGGACATGCTTGTTGATAAACGAATTTAGGCAGTGTAAATGACGACTTCTCTGTACTGGCATACGGAAGGCCAGGGTTCCGATCTGATTCTCATTCATGGCTGGGGGATGAACAGCGCCGTATGGCAAAACATCCTGCCTGCTCTCACCCCGTATTACCGTGTTCATTGTGTTGACCTGCCGGGCTATGGCTTCAGTCAACCGACCGATGCCTTTTCCTTGGAGGAAATGGCACAGTGTTTGCTTGATAATTCACCGCAGGAATCTGTTTGGGCCGGTTGGTCTTTGGGGGGAATGGTTGCCACTCAGGCTACACTGCTCGCACCGGAACGTGTGAAAGGTCTAGTCACGATTGCCAGCTCACCAAGATTTGCTGCAGAACATGGATGGCGAGGGATAAAACCCGAGGTATTGCAGGCGTTTACGAAACAATTGGCTGAAGACTTTCAGACGACGGTTGAACGTTTCATGGCGCTTCAGGCAATGGGGAGCCCGACAGCACGGCAAGATATTAAGTGGTTGAAACAGGCGGTCCTCTCTCACCCGTCTCCTCAGCCAGAGGCGCTTAGCGCCGGCCTTGGTATTCTTGCTGACGCTGATTTGCGGCCTCACTTGCATGATATTTCAATGCCTTGGCTCAGAATGTACGGTCGGCTGGACGGCCTTGTGCCTGTCAAAGTGGCGCAAGAGTTGGATGTTCTGGCACCGCGTTCGCAGCGGCAAATCTTTGCCAAAGCGTCGCACGCACCGTTCATTTCTGATCCCGACCATTTTTCACAAGAGCTTCTGGCTTTTTGTGGCCAATGTTTGCCGTCCTGTTAATGGAAAGTAGCGAAATAAAGTGAATTGGGGCTAAATTTTAATCTGTAGCTGCCGATACTTTAATCAAGTTACTTGCTATGGCATCAGGAGAGACCATAATGAATATAGGTAACGTTGGGTATTCTCAGCATGCTTACGCCAAGCCTATGCAGCCAAATCAGGCGGCAAAGGGCAATGAGGCGCAGGCAGCCGAGGGTGCCAAGCAGTCTTACGAGCAGGTCGCGAAGGAAGTGTCGGACGGTAAGACTGTTAACAAAGCAACGGAAGCCGAAGGCACGAACACTTCGTCTAAAGTTGAGTCTTTCACCTACGGGGCGCTTGGCATGGACCACCCTGAAGAAGTGAAAAGCAACGACGATGCTGCGTATTCCGCCGGTCAGGTGCTTTCTGCACTGGGTACCATTGGCGGACTGATCGCAATATTGGTCTAGTTTCGCTATAGAGATATAGCACGCGCATTCGCGGGGATTTCCCCGCCTATGCTCACAGGCGACGCGCCTTCGGTCGGTGTTGGGAGACAACATTGACATGAACATTTCGCCCGCTAACGTCAGCATCCCTGCTGTCGTACCGTCAGTAAACCCGCCAACGGAGCAAGTTGCGCGGGAAAATCGCGTGCGCGAAAAAATTGTCCCACCCAGTCAGGCAAATGCCACTGCCGAAGAAAAACCCGTACTCTCTGAAGAGAAACAACTGAAGAACCCATCCTGGGATCCTTCTGAACACCCCGATTACGCCGATCTGGAACAAAACCCAAGGCAGTTCAATGGTGGTGGTTTCGCTGCACATGAAACCCTAAGCCAGTTGACCAACATGCTTTCCAGCGGTTCGTATGTGCCGCAAAACGAAAACGGCTATGCTATGCGCATCAAGCTGCCGAAAGAGATCCTGGATAAAATCGACGAGCTGAAAGCTTCTCAACGCACAGGCGCGGTGGTTGCCATGCGCTATCAGCAATCGTCAGCCGCGAATATCCCATCAGAAGTGCTGATCGTGATTTGACGGTGAGCGAAGCAAGCAGATACAAAGACAGCGCCTTTTTGGCGCTGTTTTTGGTTTCTCGGCGATCAGTTACGCTTTGCTTTGGCAAAGGCATCGGCAAATGCGCCACCGAAACCCGACTGCTGACCGCCACGGTTATCACGGCGGTTGTTGTCATTGCGGTTATTCCCGCTAAAGCTACGTTCCTGATGGCGAGGGCGTGATTCGCGGGCAGGTTTGTTATCCGAACCCGGCTCATCACTCAGGCGCATTGAAAGACCAATACGCTTACGCTGCAGATCCACTTCCATCACCTTCACTTTCACCACATCGCCGGCTTTGACGACTTCACGTGGGTCGGAAATGAACTTATCTGACAGCGCAGAGATATGTACCAGACCGTCCTGATGTACGCCGACATCAACAAAAGCGCCGAAGTTAGTCACGTTGGTGATCACGCCTTCCAACACCATACCCGGGATCAGATCTTTCACTTCATTGACGCCATCGGCAAAGGTGGCGGTCTTAAACTCTGGGCGCGGGTCGCGGCCAGGTTTTGCCAGTTCTGCCAGGATGTCGGTTACGGTCGGGATACCAAAGGTATCGTCAGCGTAGTCTGCTGCTTTGAGCGCACGCAGGAAGTCATGGTTGCCAATCATGGCATCAACGCCTTTACCGGATTTCTCGGCAATACGTTTCACGACAGGATAAGCCTCAGGGTGAACGGAAGAACCATCCAGTGGGTTTTTACCCTTCATGACACGAAGGAAGCCCGCACACTGTTCAAAGGCTTTCGGGCCAAGACGCGGCACTTTCAGCAGGGTTTTGCGATCTTCAAAGCGGCCATTTTCGTCGCGGAAGGCCACAATGTTGGCTGCCATGGTGGTAGATAGGCCTGCGACGCGGGTCAATAGCGCTGCCGAGGCACTGTTTACGTCGACACCGACGGCGTTTACACAGTCTTCCACGACCGCGTCCAGACGCTTGGCAAGCTGGCTTTGGCTAACATCATGCTGGTATTGGCCCACACCGATAGATTTCGGGTCGATTTTCACCAGCTCAGCGAGTGGGTCTTGCAGACGACGGGCGATAGAAACCGCGCCACGCAGCGACACATCAAGCCCCGGGAATTCAGTCGCGGCAAGTTCAGAGGCGGAGTAAACCGACGCACCGGCTTCACTGACCATCACGGTTTGGATTTTCTCACCCGCATCTTTCAGCATGCCAGCCACAAAGGCGTCGGTTTCACGTGAAGCTGTGCCGTTACCAATCGCAATCAAATCCACATTGTGCTTTTTCACCAGTGCCATCACCACGCGTGCAGATTCTGCAATTTTGTTTTGTGGCGGCGTTGGATAGATGGTGGCGGTATCCAAAAGCTTACCGGTGTTGTCGATCACCGCGACTTTACAACCGGTGCGAAGACCAGGGTCGATACCCAAGGTGCAACGCGGGCCCGCAGGTGCGGCCATCAGCAAGTCTTTCAGGTTATCGGCGAAGACTTTGATAGCGTCAGTTTCTGCCATCTCACGTAGGTTGCCCATCAGCTCGGTTTCCATGTGCATCAAAATCTTGATACGCCATGCGAAGCTCACGACCTGCTTACGCCAGCGGTCAGCGGCTGCAGCGCCAATGGTCACGCCATAGTGGTTACTGATGATGGTTTCACAATATGAGCCAGTGGATTTTTCATTCTGACCCGGATCGGCATTCAGTGACAGTTGCAAAATCCCTTCATTGCGGCCGCGGAACATGGCGAGCGCGCGGTGCGAAGGTACCTTGCTGAGCAATTCATCATGAGCGAAGTAGTCTTTAAACTTCGCGCCTTCTTCCTCTTTACCTGCCACCACGCGGGCTTGAATTTCCGCGCTTTGGTTCAGATGACGGCGGATTTTATCCAAGAGTGCGGCATCTTCGGCAAATTGCTCCATCAAAATCGCACGGGCGCCGTCGAGCACTGCTTTGGTATCAGCAAAGCCAGCATCTGCGTTTAAGTATTTCGCCGCTTCGGTTTCTGGATCGTGGTCTGGCTGTTCCCACAGCAGAGTCGCCAGTGGTTCAATGCCGGCTTCAATCGCGATTTGACCTTTGGTACGGCGCTTGGGTTTATAAGGCAGGTACAAGTCTTCAAGACGGTTTTTACTGTCTGCATCCAGAATGTCTTTTTTCAGTGCGTCGGACAGTTTGCCTTGCTCATCAATCGATTTCAGAATCACCTGGCGGCGCTCTTCCAACTCACGTAGATAACCCAAGCGGGATTCAAGGTTACGCAACTGGGTGTCGTCAAGGCCGTTGGTCACTTCCTTACGGTAACGGGCAATAAAGGGGACGGTATTGCCGTCATCCAGCAGGTTTACTGCCGCAATAACCTGTGCATCGCGTACATTCAGTTCCGTCGCGATCTGTTGGTAGATTGAAGTTGTCATGGTGTTCCTTAGATTTATTGTCACGCCGCAGCGTCACCTTAGTGTTCGTCTTGCTGGTAGCGGATACTGTTGACGTACCAGACTTTCGGGCCTTCCGGTGTAGTCACCACCGCTTCGTCATCCACTTCTTTTTTAATCAAAGCGCGCGCCATAGGGCTGTCGATAGAAATGTAGTCTTTCCGGCCATAAATTTCGTCGGGACCGACAATGCGGAAGGAGAGAGTGTCGCCATCTTCGTTTTCGATATCGACCCAGGCACCGAAAAACACCTTACCGTCCTGTTGAGGGCTATAATCGACCACGCGCAGGATTTCGAGACGTTTTCGGAGGTAGCGGACGCGGCGGTCTATCTCGCGCAGCAAGCGCTTATTGTAGGTGTAGTCCGCGTTCTCTGAACGGTCGCCAAGACTGGCGGCCCAAGAGACAATCTTGGTGATTTCCGGGCGGCGCTCTTTCCAGAGGTAATCGAGCTCTTGTTTGAGTTTGTTGTAGCCTTCCCGGGTGACCAAATCGGTTTTTTTCATTCTGCTTTCCGAGCGATTGTTTCGTTTTCCGGCAAGAGTTATAACCGCTTTGCTGCCATGATTAAAGCGAAGCTACCCGGCAACGTTAAGCTGAGGCACGAATTTCGCATTCAATTTTCTGGGGCGGGGTTACAACTGGTAACAGTTTTTCTTCCCACAGGACGTTACTCTGATGTTTTATATCAGTGTCAGACTTTAATATTGTTGGTGGCATTTCCACCACACGGAGAGAAAGGTAAGTCATGCAAGATAATCATAAGATCCTGGTTGTTGACGACGATATGCGTCTTCGCTCGCTGCTCGAGCGTTACTTGTCTGAGCAAGGTTTTCAGGTGCGCAGTGTGGCGAATGCCGAGCAAATGGACCGTTTGCTCTCTCGTGAGAACTTTCACCTGATGGTGTTGGACCTGATGTTGCCGGGTGAAGATGGCCTCTCTATCTGCCGCCGCCTGCGTCAGGCGAACAACCAATTGCCGATCCTGATGCTGACGGCAAAAGGCGACGAAATTGACCGCATCGTGGGTCTGGAAGTGGGTGCTGACGATTACCTGCCGAAACCCTTCAACCCACGTGAACTGCTGGCACGTATTCGTGCAGTGCTTCGTCGTCAGACGGTAGAAGCACCGGGTGCGCCTTCCAGTGAAGAAAAAATTGTCGAGTTTGGCCAGTTCCGCCTGAATTTGGGCACTCGTGAAATGTTCCGTAATGACGAGCCATTGACTCTGACTTCCGGCGAGTTTGCCGTGCTGAAGGCATTGGTGACCAATGCCCGTGAGCCGATGTCCCGCGACAAACTGATGAACATGGCTCGTGGTCGTGAGTACTCCGCGATGGAGCGTTCGATTGACGTTCAAATCTCGCGTCTTCGCCGCATGGTTGAAGAAGATCCAAGCAAACCTCGCTATATTCAGACCGTTTGGGGTCTGGGCTATGTGTTCGTACCGGACGGAGAAGCCTAATTAATGCGCTTCTCTCCACGCAGTAACTTTGCTCGTACGCTCGTGGTGCTGGCTGGCCTTCTGATTGCCAGCCAGATCTTCTCTTACCTTACCATCCTCAACTACGCCCTGCTGCCAAGCATCAAACAGTTCAACAAAATCCTCGCTCATGAAATCGAAGTCATGCTGGATGACGATTTGCTGTTATCGAACGGCAAGGTTTATCACATGGATGAACTGTTACGTCGCCAGTTACTCGAGAAGCTTGGCGTCACCATGCACGATGACGATGAGCCAGCGATGATGGAGGAGTTTGAGAACGCCGCGTCAGTGGATTATCTCAGTGCGGACATGTCTGAGAAGCTCGGTGCCCCGACGGAAGCGCGTATCAGCCTGGAGTCGAAGAACTATGTGCTCTGGCTGGAAAGTGAGGCGTTCCCCGGTTACGTAATGCGGATACCGCTGTCTGAGCTGCATCAGGATGACTTCCAACCCCTGTTTTTCTATTCCATGTTTATCGCCTTACTGGTGATCGGGGGCGGCTGGATGTTTATTAAGGTGCAGAACCGACCATTGGCGGCACTGGAACGTGCGGCGCAGGATGTGGGACACGGCAAATTCCCCGAGCCCTTGCCGGAACGAGGTGCATCAGATATCCGTGCGGTGACGAAAGCGTTTAATCAGATGAGCGAAGGCATTCGCAAACTGGAGGAAGACAGGGCACTGCTGATGGCAGGTGTCAGTCATGATCTCCGTACGCCGTTGACCCGGATTCGTCTGGCGACTGAAATGATGTCGCCGGAAGACAGTTATCTGGCTGAGAGCATGATTAAAGACACTGAAGAGTGTAATGAAATCATCAACCAGTTCATGGATTACTTGCGTTCGGTTCAGCTTCAGGACATGACAGAGATTGACCTGAATGTGGTGGCCGAAGATGTGTCTGTCGCTGATGGTGCAACAGGGCATGAGCTTGAAGTATCTAAAGGCGAGCTGGTTGGAAAGCTAGATGCTAACGAAGTGGCTATCCGCCGTGCGGTGACTAACTTGGTGGTGAATGCAGTGCGCTATGGTGGCGGTTGGGTCAAAATCAGTACCGGTACGTCTGCCGACCGTCGACATCAGTGGATTGCGGTGGAAGATAATGGACCGGGTATCGCAGCCGATCAGATTGACACAGTATTACAGCCCTTTACCCGTGGCGACACCGCGCGGGGCAGTGAAGGCACTGGCCTTGGACTTGCCATCGTCAAGCGTATTACTGAGCAGCATAACGGTACGCTAAAACTCAGCCAGCGCTCACAGGGCGGCTTGCGGGCGCAGATTGTCTTGCCAGTGGCTAAACGCCAGCCGAGAAAGCGGCGTTAAAAGCATCTTTACCGAGAAAAACGCGGAGCCTGAATCCGCGTTTTTTATTTTTAGATATGAAAATCCACTCATAAACTTGTCTCATTTTTGAATCATCTGCTAATACTGTAATACAGTGCCGATACAGCAGAGATGAAACATGAAGATAGTCATCGACCCGCAGGATCCGTCCCCGAAGTTCAAACAACTGATGACGCAAATTCAGCGTCAGATTGTTGCTGGGACGCTCATCCCTGGGGAGAAGCTGACTTCTGTCAGAAAGTTAGCGGCAGAGTTGAATATCAATCCGATGACGATTTCACGTTGCTACCAAAACATGGAAGAAGAAGGCTGGTTAGAACGTAAACGCGGTGTGGGCATGATTGTCGCGCGGCAAGGGCTGCAGGGCCGGATGGAAGACCGCTTTGGATTTATAGAGCCCACCCTGAAAGCGCTGATTGATGATGCCCGGGAAGTGGGTTACAGCAAATCAGAAGTGATGGCGCTGGTGATGCAGTATTGGGAAGACTGATTAGCAACACTGGTTGAATGAAGAAAGGGCGGATATCCGCCCTTTTTTTATGCGTTGCTGTACTTGTCGTTGTTACCAAGCCAGCGGGTGATAATGGCTTTGGCGTTGTCCGGATAGTTTTGGTGCAGATACAACGCGAGTTTCTGCACTTCAGGGATGAGTTTCTGATCGCGGACCAAATCGGCAATCTTAAACTCTGCCATCCCCGTTTGTTTGGTACCCAAGAGCTCACCTGGACCACGAATTTCCAGATCGCGCTGGGCAATCACAAAACCATCGCTGCTTTCACGCAACACGCCTAAGCGCTGTGTAGCGGTCTTTGATAGCGGGGCATGATACAAAAGTACACAGTGGCTGGCGACGGAACCACGTCCGACACGGCCACGAAGCTGGTGAAGTTGCGCCAGACCGAGACGCTCTGGGTTTTCGATGATCATCAGACTGGCGTTTGGCACATCCACGCCGACTTCTATCACGGTAGTGGCGACCAAAAGATGAAGCTCACCGGATTTAAACGCCTGCATCACTTCCTGCTTTTCTGCCGCTTTCATCCTGCCATGTACCAGGCCGATTTTTAGATCGGGCAGGGCACGTGCCAAATCATCGGCCGTTTCTGCAGCAGCTTGCGCTTCTAACACCTCAGACTCATCAATTAAGGTACACACCCAGTAAGCCTGACGTCCTTCTTCCAAACAGGACGCGTGGACACGGTTGATGATGTCGATACGTCGGGTATCCGGCACGGCAACGGTTTGAATCGGTGTGCGTCCCGGTGGCAGCTCGTCGATTATGGAGGTGTCGAGATCGGCATAGGCGGTCATCGCCAGCGTGCGTGGAATAGGCGTCGCAGTCATGATGAGCTGGTGGGGATGAATGCCTTGCTTCATCCCTTTCTCACGAAGCTCAAGGCGCTGGTGGACACCAAATCGATGCTGTTCATCGATGATGACGAGCGCAAGCTTGTCGAACTCGACATGCTTTTGGAAAAGGGCGTGGGTGCCCACTACCATTTTGGCTTCGCCGCTGGCAATTTTGGCAAGCTCTGCTTCTTTGGCTTTGCCTGCCAGTTTGCCCGCAAGCCAACCAACGGAAATGCCTAAAGGCTCCAGCCAATTGGCAAAGTTAATCGAATGCTGCTCAGCAAGGAGTTCAGTCGGTGCCATCAAAGCAACCTGATAGCCTTGCTCAATCACCTGCAATGCAGCGAGTGCAGCCACTAAGGTTTTGCCTGAGCCCACATCACCCTGTACCAGACGCATCATGGGCTTTTCCAATCCCATATCGCGTTCGATATCAGCCACCACGCGTGATTGCGCGCCCGTTGGCGTAAATGGCAAGGATTCCAAAAGTTTTGGCTTTAACTCGGTGGAAGGCGGCAGCGAAAATGTCGGATCTTGCTGTAACTTGCTGCGAACCGCGAGCATCGAGAGGTTCTGCGCTAACAGTTCTTCGAGGATGAGGCGCTTCTGAGCAGGGTGTTCACCCTTCTCCAACTGGGTCACCGAAATATCCGGTGTCGGACGATGCAGGATTTTCAGGGCGTCACGCAGGGTGATTTGCCTGTCGTATAAGCCTTCCGGCAAGAGTTCCTGCACCGCAGCACCTTCGAGCAACTCAAGCGCCTGATCGGTCAGGTTTCTGAGCGTCAGCTGACGAAGGCCTTCTGTGGTCGGGTAAACTGGTGTCAGGGTTTCTTCCAGTGAAAGCTCAGTGGGTTCGGAGAAGACTTTGTATTCAGGATGGATGATCTCAAGGCCACCCTGACCGCGTTTGATTTCGCCGTAAGCTTTGACGCGTTTGCCCTGTTCAAGGCTGTTTTTCATTGCCGCATTGAAGTTGAAAAAACGCAGCGTGAGCGAGCCATTACCGTCTGTGATTTTCACCGTCAGCATACGGCGACGCCCAAAGACAGTATTGTTGCTAACCACTTCACCTTCAACGGTGGCATGCTGGCCCGGCATCAGGCTCATGATAGGCCAGATGCGGGTGCGGTCTTCATAGCGGTAGGGGAGATGGAATAGCAGATCCTGCACCGTGAAAAGCCCCAGCTTTTCCAGCTTCTCTGCCATTTTGCCGCCGACTCCGGTCAGCGAGGTAACGGGAACGGCATCCAACATTGACGCGCGCATGATGTGTTCATCTCTCCTAAATCAATACGATTGCAGGTTTATTTTGCTGCCTGCATCTTGGCCCACCAGGCTTCATCGGCAACGATTTGGCCCTCTTCATCTAAATCTGGGTAAGGCAGGCCTTTACGCTTTGCGACTTTTGCCAACACAGGATGACCACGCTCGAAGATGATGCGGTCAACTTCCGCTTGTGGGATCAAAGTGCGTGTACGCTGGTACATGCCTGCGTTTTGGCGTTGGCGCTGCGCTTCATACAAAATCAGCGCGCTGGCGACCGAGACATTCAGTGACTGTACCATACCTATCATGGGAATGATGATGTCTTGATCAGCCAATTCAAGCGCTTGCTTGCTGATGCCGGTCTTTTCCTGACCCATCACGATGGCGGTCGGTTTGGTGTAATCAATCTCACGGAAATCAACGGCGGTATCAGACAGGTTGGTCACCAGTATCTGCATGCCTTTAGCTTTCAGGGTTTCAAACGCCTCTGGTGTGTTGTCATGGGTGACAACGTCCACCCAGTTTCGTGCACCTGCAGAGGTGCCGCCCAATGCGCGCATTTTGCTGTCTTTCGGCCAGACGGCATGAACCTGATGGACACCGACAGCATCCGCAGTGCGGATAATGGCGGAGATGTTGTTGGGCTTATGGACTTCTTCCATGCACACAGTAAGGTCCGGCTGGCGGGTGGCCAACACTCCATGGATGCGTGCAAAACGTTCTGGTGTCATGGTGTTTTTTCTCGTTTATAAAAACGCCCGCAAAGGGCGGGCGTTTGTGTTTGGTGCCTGGGTTTTAAATCAGTTTTTCTGACGACTGACTTTCACCACATTCGGCATGATACGGATACGGCGCATGATATTTGCCAGATGGACACGGTTATGAGTCGTGAGTTTCACGTAAATCGTATACAGACGGCCATCACGCTCTTCCGTCGTCAAACCCTGAATGTTAGAGCCTGTTGCGGCAATGGTGTTGGTCAAATCGGCCAGTGCGCCCTGGTGGTTGAGCATGTCAACGCGCAGTGCGGTCGCAAAGTCCTGATCAATGTCATCACCCCATTCGACAGACATATATTTGTCTGGCTCCTGACTATAACCGCGGATGTTGGCACATTCTTCACGGTGAATGACCAACCCTTTACCTGGGCTGACGTGTCCGACGATGTGATCGCCCGGAATAGGACGGCAACAGTTCGCGTAAGTCAGCAAGATACCTTCAGCGCCACGGATTGGCAGGCATCCACCTTGCTCTTCCAGGCTGTCAGCATCACCAAGCAGACGTTTGGCAATCACCACGCTCATCAGCTCGCCGGCACCGATGTCTGCCAGCAGATCTTCCTCGCTTTCGAGCTTGAGATCGTGCAAGACCTTGTCGATGTTTTCTAGCTCGATGTCCTGAATATTCTTCTCGCCAAGGGCGTGGTTCAGAAGACGGCGACCCAGAATTACAGACTCTTCGCGACGCTTGGTTTTCAGTACCTGACGAATCTTGGTACGCGCACGGGAAGTCACCACATAGTTGAGCCACGCCGCGTTTGGACGCGCGCCAGGGGCTGTGATGATCTCTATGGTCTGGCCGTTTTTCAGCGGTTGACTGAGTGGATAAGACTGACGGTTCACCCTCGCGCCGACGCAAGAGTTACCGACGTCCGTATGCACGGCATAAGCGAAGTCCACAGCGGTTGCGCCAACAGGCATTTCAACAATGCGGCCTTTCGGCGTAAACACGAACAACTCGTCCGGGAATAAGTCTGATTTCACGCTCTCGATAAATTCAAACGAGCTACCTGCACTTTGCTGAAGTTCCAGCAGGCTTTGCATCCAACGTTGCGCGCGCACCTGCGCGGTGGTACCACCGCCGCCAGCACGGTCTGCACCGTCTTTGTATGCCCAGTGAGCCGCAACACCTTTGTCCGCCATCTGATCCATGTCTTCGGTACGGATTTGTACTTCAACAGGGACACCGTGAGGGCCGATCATGGAGGTATGAAGCGATTGGTAGCCGTTGGCTTTCGGTACCGCGATGTAGTCTTTCATGCGGCCCGGGCGTGGCTTATACAGATTGTGCATTTGCCCCAGCACGCGATAACAGGTATCCACCGAATCGACAATCACGCGGAAGGCATAGAGGTCCATGATGGTGTGGAAGCGTTGCTCCTTGTTCTTCATCTTGTTGTAGATGGAGTAGAGGTTCTTCTCACGACCCAACACCTTGGCATTGATACCCGCATCCTGGAGGCGGCCTTCAATTTCGGCGTGGATTTTCTGGATCATCTCTTTGCGATTGCCGCGGGCATGAATCACCACTTCGCGCAACACGCGGTACCGGGTTGGATAGAGGGCTTCAAAGCCAAGTTCTTCCAGTTCCACTTTGATGTTGTGGATACCCAGACGGTGCGCCAGTGGCGAGAAAATCTCGAGGGTTTCGCGGGCAATGCGGCGACGTTTGTCTGGACGCAATGCACCCAATGTACGCATGTTGTGCGTGCGGTCAGCGAGTTTGATGAGGATTACGCGGATGTCATGGGCCATGGCCATGATCATTTTGCGGAAGTTCTCCGCCTGCGCTTCCTGACGGTCGCGGAATTTGAGCTTATCGAGCTTGGAGACGCCATCTACCAGATCGGCGACGGTATCGCCAAAACGTTGTTGCAGGTCTTCTTTGGTAACGTCAGTGTCTTCAATCACGTCATGCAGCAGCGCTGCCATCAAGGTTTCGTGATCGAGGCGCATCTCCGCAAGAATACGGGCAACGGCGATAGGGTGGATGATGTATGGTTCCCCGCTTGAGCGGGTTTGCCCTTCGTGGGCATCTCGCGCGACCAAATACGCTTGCCGGAGTGCCTCTAAGTGCGACTCCGGCAAGTATTGTGCTGCGACTTCTTTCAGGCTATCGAAGAGATACAATCTGCCTGTTTCCCTGAAGTTAAATTAGCGAAGAGTACCTGTGATGGTGCTTACAGCAGCCATTTCTGCAGCTTCTTGTTCTTGCTGCTCTTGGCGCTCACGTGCATCCAGGATCTCTTTAGTGATCAGGCCTTCCTCAATTTCACGCAGAGCGATAACAGTTTGCTTATCGTTCTCTTCCTGAACCAGTGAGTCTTTACCACCAGTTTGCATTTGGCGTGCGCGACGAGCTGCTACCAATACTAGATCGAAGCGGTTGCCAATTTTTTCAACAGCGTCTTGAACGGTTACGCGTGCCATGAAGAACTCCAGTAAGTAATAAAATCAAAATGACCGAAAATTATACAAAAGCGAACTGACCTAAACAACAAACATCTTTCAATAGCGATGCTTATTAGTCCAACAACCTGTCGATCATGTCGTGGTGACGGCTGTATTGCTTGTCTTGCTTCATTCGCTCGGCGCGAAGGATGGCTTTGATGTCCATCAGAGCCACATCGAAATCATCGTTCACGATAACGTAATCATACTCGT
Source organism: Grimontia sp. SpTr1 (assembly GCF_947387585.1). Lineage (NCBI taxonomy): Bacteria > Pseudomonadati > Pseudomonadota > Gammaproteobacteria > Vibrionales > Vibrionaceae > Grimontia > Grimontia sp. SpTr1. The sequence goes on along the minus strand of NZ_CANDOD010000009.1, from coordinate 135,470 downwards.
TATAGTGAGAGATCTCAGAACGGGCTTCTTCCATGCGTTTTGCGATGACCTCATCAGAATCCTGACCGCGCGCATTCAGGCGGCGCTCAAGCTCTTCACGGCTTGGCGGCAGAATGAAGATGCTTTTTGCATTCGGCATTTTCTCGCGAATTTGCTGAGCGCCTTGCCAGTCGATGTCGAGAAAGATATCGACACCTTTTGACAGCATTTCTTCAATCCACAGGCGTGATGTGCCATAGAAATTACCGAATACTTCGGCGTATTCCAGGAAGGCTTCTTGTTCGATCAGCGCTTTAAAGTCCTCAACAGAGACGAAATGGTAGTGAACACCGTTCTCTTCGCCCGGACGAGATGCACGGGTGGTGTGAGAAACAGACACTTTCATGTCGTAACGAGGATTGTCTTTCAGCAATGCCGAAATCAGGCTTGATTTACCGGCACCACTTGGCGCTGAAACGATGTAAAGCGTACCTTGGCTCATGGTCTTGATCACTGTGAGGTTAAAGGGCGCGCAGGGTACCATGACCCGCGCAAAAATTGAATTCCACTTTTAGGATAACTCAATAATGGCAGCAACCTAAAGCGGGAACAAAAAGCCCGGCACAAAGACCGGGCTTTTCAGCTTTTCGTATCGATTATTCGATATTTTGGATTTGCTCGCGCATCTGCTCGATCAGCACTTTCAGTTCGACGCCAGAAGCGGTGATGTCGGTGCTGATGGATTTTGAAGCCAGCGTGTTCGACTCGCGGTTGAATTCCTGCATCATGAAGTCCAGACGACGACCACAAGCGCCTCCTTTTTTCAGAATTTTCTTGGTTTCCGATACGTGAGAGTCAAGGCGGTCCAGCTCTTCCGCGACATCCGATTTCTGAGCCAGCAAGATGATTTCCTGCTCCACGCGGTTGGCGTCCAGTTCGACTTTCGCTTCTTCCAACTTGGTCAGGAGACGTTCACGTTGCCATTGCAGGATTTCCGGCATTTTCGCGCGTACTTTCACCACTTCTGCGGCAATGCCTTCCAGACGCTGCTCAATCAGCGCTTTCATGTTGTCGCCTTCGCTGGCACGTGCAGCGATAAAGTCATCAACAGTTTTGTCGAAACCTTCCAGCAAGGCTTTGTTGATCACGTCCATGTCCTGCTCTGGGGTTTCCATCACACCCGGCCACTGCAGTACTTGGAAAGGACCAATATTGCCCTCGCCGGACATTTCTTTGATCCACTTCGCCGCGTGAATCACCTGTTTAGCCAACTCTTCATTGATTTTAAGTTCAGTGTTAGCTGACTGATTGGCTTCAAAGCGCAAGTTGCATTCCACCTTGCCGCGGGCAAGACGGGAACGAAATCGTTCACGAATGATTGGTTCAAGGCCACGGAACTGCTCTGGCATGCGGATATAGGTTTCGAGGTAACGTTGGTTAACCGAGCGGATTTCCCAAACGGCTGTGCCCCATGTGCCCTTGATTTCCCGACGGGCGTAGGCAGTCATACTGTGGATCATTGAAGTTCACTCATTGATGAAAGTTGTGATGATTATACGCAGTCGCTGCCTTTTATGTCAGCAGCATGACGGGAAACAGAAGAAAAAAGCAGACAAGACCGCTTTGTATTAGCGTGCAAAAGGTGAAGCCGTTATAATCGCCGGTTAACGAAATTCAGCATTTATAAACAGGTGAGTCCTATGCGTCCTAGCGGCAGAGAAGTTGGTCAAATTCGTCCAGTCACAATTACCCGTCATTTTACCGCCCATGCGGAAGGTTCTGTGCTGGTGGCGTTTGGTGATACCAAAGTTATCTGTACCGCAAGCGTTGAAGAAGGCGTGCCACGCTTTCTGAAAGGGAAAGGACAAGGCTGGGTCACCGCTGAGTACGGCATGCTGCCACGTGCGACCCACACCCGTAACCGTCGTGAAGCGGCAAACGGCAAGCAAGGCGGCCGCACTATGGAAATCCAACGCTTGATCGCCCGCAGCCTGCGCGCTGCCGTGAATCTTGAAAAGCTGGGCGATTTCACCATCACCGTTGACTGTGATGTTATTCAGGCTGACGGTGGTACCCGCACTGCATCGATTACTGGCGCAAGTGTGGCGATGGCCGATGCGCTGAACAAGCTGGTTAGCGAAGGTAAGCTGGCAGAGAACCCAATGAAAGGTCATGTCGCAGCAGTTTCTGTGGGTATCTTTGAAGGTACGCCAATCTGCGATTTGGAATACGTGGAAGACTCGGCAGCAGACACGGATATGAACGTGGTGATGCTGGAAGATGGCCGCATGATTGAAGTGCAGGGTACTGCAGAAGCGGAACCGTTCACTGCCGATGAGCTTAATGCCATGTTGTCTCTGGCAACCAAAGGTATTCAGGACATTGTAGCGATTCAGAAAGCATCGTTAATTGATTGATGAGAAAGCGGCTTCTATTGGAGCCGCTTTTTTTTACCTAATTTTGAGTGAGGCGGATGTGCCTCAGGTAAAACCGGCAAGCTAGCCGACTTTTGTTCGACAGGAGAGAAAATGAAAGCCTATCAGCGTCAGTTCATCGAATTTGCATTGGAAAAAGAAGTATTGAAGTTTGGTGAATTCACTTTGAAGTCGGGTCGTAAGAGCCCTTACTTCTTTAATGCCGGTCTGTTCAATACAGGCAGGGATTTGGCGCGTCTGGGCCGTTTCTATGCCGAAGCGTTGGTTGATGCAGGCATCGAATACGATCTGCTGTTTGGTCCCGCGTACAAAGGTATTCCGATTGCGACCACCACAGCGGTAGCGCTGGCTGAACATCACGATGTGGATACGCCTTACTGCTTTAACCGCAAAGAAGCCAAAGATCACGGTGAAGGTGGAAATCTGGTGGGTAGCGCGCTGGAAGGCCGTGTGATGCTGGTGGATGACGTGATCACTGCAGGTACAGCGATTCGCGAGTCGATGGAAATCATTCAGGCGAACGGTGCTGATCTGGCCGGAGTATTGGTGGCAATTGACCGTCAAGAACGCGGTAAAGGCGAGCTTTCTGCCATTCAGGAAGTCGAGCGTGACTTTGGCTGTCAGGTGGTTTCTATTATCAGCCTTGGCGATCTGGTGACGTATTTGGAAGAGCAGGGCGGTAACCCAGAACAATTGGATGCAGTAAAAGCATATCGCGCGGAATACGGTATTTAATACCAATCGTAGTAAATATCTGCTCATCCTAGCTTGTTAAAATTCTCGATAACTGCGTTGAAAAATTTGATTGTAGAATAACTACTTATCGAAATTTTTCGCCTTGTTCTCGAGCATTTTTCCTACGCTATTTCTGATCACCTACCTACTGTGATTGGTATAATCAGTCTTGAAGAAAACAAAAAGGCTGCATCATGCAGCCTTTTTTTGTGTCTTTCCGTCGTCGATCAGTTCAGCTGCGCACTCAACAGTTGCCAGTATTGGTCAAACTCCGCAGTCGGCGCATATTTGAAGTTTGAACGCACGAAGCGGTTGAGGCTACCTTCTACCTGACCGAGAAGCTGAGCTGCCAGTACATTCTCATCAACCGGGAAACCTTTACCTTCACGAAGACGGCGCTCGCGCAGTACCTGACGCAGTTGGCTCTCGATTTTTTCAAACAGCTGATTGATGCGACCTTGCAGTCTATCCTGCTCAAACATCAAGGCATGTCCGGTCATGATGCGTGTCAGCCCCGGATTACGCTCTCCGAAAACTAATAGCAATTGAAGGATCAAGCGTAAACGGGTCATCGTATCTTTTTCATCACTTTGGATGCGGTTGATACGGGTGATCAGTGACTCTTCGATAAACTCAATCAAGCCTTCGAACATGCGTGCTTTACTTGGGAAATGGCGATATAGCGCGGCTTCAGAAACGCCTACCTGCGCGGCAAGTTTGGCGGTGGTAATGCGTTGACTGCCCTGATTGGACTCCAGCATTTGAGCCAGGGCCTGGAGGATTTCCTCTCTGCGATTCTGCTTTTTTTGGCCAGCCATGAATAGATGGTTCCTTTATTGTTCTTGGGGTCACTGACCCGAAATCTAGGCTGAAGAGCCGCTATATTAACGACGGCCTCTCTGTATTAAAAGAATAATGCACCTTGATTGCAGGTGAAGCCTACAGTAATTCCCGAAACCGTGAATGCGGCATAAAAAACGCCACACTTCTGTGGCATTTTTCAGATATTTCACCGGGTTAACGCTGTTATTTTGTACCAGAGTGTCCAAATCCTCCGGCACCACGCTCGGTCGCGTCGAAGTCTTCAACAATGTTGAACTGGGCTTGTACAACTGGCACAAAAACCAGTTGCGCAATACGCTCACCTGGCTCAATGGTAAAGGTTGTGTTGCCTCGGTTCCAGCAAGAAACCATGAGCTGGCCTTGATAATCTGAATCGATGAGGCCTACCAGGTTGCCCAGAACGATGCCGTGTTTATGGCCAAGACCTGAACGTGGAAGAATGGTGGCTGCCAGTGAAGGGTCAGCAATGTGGATAGCAAGACCCGTTGGCAGAAGTTCCGTTTGGCCCGGCTCCAGTGTCAGCGGTGCATCCAGCACGGCGCGAAGGTCCAGACCTGCGGAGCCTTCTGTCGCGTATGCAGGAAGTGGGAATTCGTTACCGACGCGTGGGTCGAGAATTTTTAAATCAATTTGTTTCATAACCTATTTCCGCTGAGTGTTATTTGTTGGTGTAAAGTGCCGTGATTTCGCTGACAAGCTGGTTGCCAATCTCAGATTTACTTGCCAATGGCAGTGCCTTGTCACCTTTCGGCCAATAAAGGTGTAACGCGTTTTTGTCGCTGTTAAAGCCTTGCCCTTCCTGAGAGACATCATTGGCACAAATCAAGTCCAGATTCTTCTTCTGAAGTTTACCGCGTGCGTACTGCTCTACATCCTGAGTTTCAGCTGCAAAGCCGACGGTAAACGGGCGACTCTCTTTCAGTGAAGCAACAGAAGCGACGATGTCAGGGTTTTTTACCAGTGTGATCGTCATGTCATCTTCGCCATCTTTCTTTTTCATCTTCTGGTCGGCCACATTGGCAGGTCTGAAATCAGCGACCGCCGCACAGGCGATGAAAATGTGATGTTTAGGAGCGTGGGCGTGAACCGCGTCATGCATCTCTTGCGCGCTTTCGACATTCACTCGGTTAACGCCATTTGGCGTTGGCAGGTTCACTGGGCCACTGACTAGAGTGACACTTGCGCCCCGTTTAGCGGCCGCTTCTGCGATCGCATAGCCCATTTTCCCTGAGCTGTGATTGGTGAGGTAACGCACCGGGTCAATGGCTTCACGGGTTGGCCCTGCGGTAATGAGAAAAGAAGTGCCGGAGAGATCGCCGTCGGCGAAGCAGTCTTCAACCAGTCCGACCAACTGCATTGGCTCTAGCATGCGACCTGGACCAATATCACCACAGGCCTGTTCACCGCTTGCTGGCCCCCAAATTGGGTGGCCGCGTCGTTTCAACGTCGCGAGATTTTCTTGCGTGGCAACCGCGCGATACATTTGCTGGTTCATGGCGGGTGCAACAGCTACTGGTGCATCTGTTGCCAAGCAAAGTGTCGTCAGAAGATCATTGCCCATGCCTGCCGCCACACGGGCAATTAGGTCAGCAGTGGCGGGTGCTAGCAATACCAAATCTGCCCATTTGGCGATTTCGATATGACCCATTGAGGCTTCAGCAGCAGGGTCTAGCAAGCTGTCAGACACAGGGTGGCCAGAGACTGCCTGCATGGTCAGCGGGGTGATAAATTCTTTCGCTGCGTGAGTCATGACAATGCGAACGTCAGCGCCACGTTCAATCAAGCGACGCGTCAGGTCTGCACATTTATAAGCCGCAATACCGCCACCGATACCTAAAACAATCCGTTTGCCCGAAAGGGTCTGAGTGATTTTCTGAGCCATAACTAATGTAGCCAAAGGATAATGAGAGGAAAGATAACACAAAAGACCGGGAAAGCGCCTGTTACGCTCGACGAATGTGAAAGCGATATTATTCACGTTCGAAATGTAAATATGTAGCCACTCAAACTTGCCGAGTTTGTAAGTCTATCGCAGCGTTTTGATGATGATGTTGACGGTTTTTAAGGTGAAAGCGACGCTCGGGGTTTTCTTTTCCTGAGAATGTCATGTCCCTGAAAAACTTGCCTGAAGAGTGCCGTCCCCGAGAGAAGTTGTTGGCGAGAGGCCCAGAGTCTCTCACCAATGCAGAGCTTCTTGCCATTTTCTTGCGCACCGGCGTAAAGGGCATGAATGCGATTGAACTCGCTAGCTACCTTTTGGAGGACTTTGGTTCACTGAGAGGGTTAATGCAGGCTGAACTTAAACAATTCAGTGAACGCAAAGGGCTGGGTTCAGCGAAATATGCCCAACTTCAAGCTGTGTTGGAGCTTAGCAAACGTCACCTAGGTGAAACATTGGCGAGGGAAGATGCACTTTCCAGTCCGTCACATACCGCCAGATACCTTTCCTGCAAACTTCGTGACCGCCCAAGGGAAGCCTTTCTCGTGCTGTACCTTGATAATCAAAATCGCCCTATAAAAGACGAGATTTTGTTTGAAGGTACAATCAATGCTGCCAATGTTTATCCGAGAGAAGTGGTTAAACGTTGTCTTGATGTAGGCGCCAATGCAGTGATTCTCGCGCATAATCACCCTTCAGGTATCGCTGAACCCAGCACAGCAGACCGTCATATCACCAACAGAATCGGTGATGCATTGGCTTTAGTGGACATTCGTTTGCTCGACCATATGGTGATTGGGGACGGGGACGTGGTATCCTTCGCCGAACGTGGTTGGATTTAAGGGTATTTCGGTACTCTGGTCGTCTTTAACACCTTTTCTCTAATTCGGTAGAAAGCCGCTAACATGGCGTTTTTTCTGGGGGTGAGTGAGGTTTACCTCAGGTCAACGTCACCTAGGTTGCTAAAAAACGATCAAAAACTGTCAAAAGGATCTGCTCGGGACTTGAGCAATGGAAAGACAGTTAGTATAATGCGCCACCTTTGATAGCCTTGACGTAGAGCCTGACCTTGTTTGCAGGACTGGCGGACAAGGTTGATATCGAGCTGAAACGATTTGGAGAGACATTCATGTCACGAGTATGCCAAGTAACTGGCAAGCGTCCTGTAGTTGGTAACAACCGCTCTCACGCTAATAACGCCACCAAGCGTCGTTTTCTGCCGAACCTGCAAACTCATCGTTTCTGGGTAGAAAGCGAAAACCGCTTCGTTAAACTGCGCCTTACCCCTAAAGGTATGCGCATCATCGACAAGAAAGGTATCGATACTGTTCTGGCAGATATCCGTGCCCGTGGTGAGAACGTTTAAGAGGACTTAAAGAATGGCTAAAGGCATTCGCGAGAAGATCCGCCTGGTATCATCTGCTGGTACTGGTCACTTCTACACTACTGATAAAAACAAACGTAACATGCCGGGCAAGTTCGAGATCAAGAAATTTGATCCAGTTGTTCGTCAACACGTTATGTACAAAGAAGCAAAAATCAAGTAATTGGTTTTCGCCTCTTATAAAGAACCCGGCTTTGGCTGGGTTTTTTTATATCTGTAAATCAGAGACTTCCGGATATATACCCAAACAACCTGAAGATGCATGATTCAGCGAGATTGACTGGCGTTGTGATCGCGGCGTTCCTTTGTAGGTGTAGTCATCTCCATCAAAAAGGAACAACAAAGAGCACGGCGTCAGTCAACTCGCCCGAGGGGAGGCCATCAATGCGCCCACTTCTTCGTTAAACTCCACGGAAATAGAATGACTATTCCTCGCGGAATTTGCCTCGAATTGAACGTATTGATGACCTCTGAATGCGAGCATTTTCAGGTTGTTTGGGTATACACTTTGAGTCACGACTGATGACACTGAGAGTGAGTGATGGCTACACCGTCCCGCAGAACATTCAATAACTTCCTTATCTTGGGGATTTTGGCATTTATCACACTGATAAACCTGCCAACCTACCTCAGAAGCCAGCTGGCAGAAAGTGAGGCCGAACAACCGGTTGAGCAAGTATTGCCTGATGGGATCATTGCGTTGATGCCATCAGATGTGGAAGTTAAAGCGCTGCGTTTTCCGAAATTTACCCTCACCAATGCCATGCCATGGCAAACCGATAAAAAGCTTTCTATCTCAGCCACTGAATTGGCAAACCGATGGATTAACCTATCTGGCACAGACATCGACACGGACACCTACGACAAATTAAAACCTGGTCTTCGTGAACCAGCGACTTTGGTCGTGGATAGGGGTGAAGCTGTTGAGCCTTTACGTCTGACCTATTATCAATTGCCTCAATTCTGGCTCATTCAAAACTGGGAAAACCGTTGGCTTGCGGTCTCAGTTGATCCAAACTACCTGTTCCCGTTCGCCAACCAGAATTAGCAGGATGCCAGAATTACCGGAAGTTGAAGTGAGCCGTATGGGTATTAAGCCCCATGCGACGGATCAGGTGGTCACCAAATTGGAGGTCAGACAGCCCAAGCTGCGTTGGCCTGTTCCGGACACCTTATTTGATATCGAAGGCCAGACAATTCGTGCAGTGAAACGCCGCGCAAAGTACTTGATACTGGAAACCGATATTGGCTACGCACTGGTGCATTTGGGGATGTCCGGCAGTTTACGTGTGTTGCCACAGGCGACAGCGCCGGATAAACACGATCATGTCGACTTGCACCTCTCTAACGGAAAAGTGATCCGCTATAACGATCCTCGCAGGTTCGGTGCCTGGCTTTGGCAGGAAAAGGGCGGTGATCATCCAGCTTTAGAGAAACTCGGTCCCGAGCCACTCACTGACGGGTTTACTGGTGAATATCTGTTTGATAAGGCAAAAGGGAAACGCACGGCCATCAAGCAGTTTATTATGGATAACGCAGTCGTCGTCGGGGTAGGGAACATCTACGCTAACGAATCTCTGTTCACCTCTAGAATTCATCCCAAACGTCCAGCAGGGCAGCTTAGTCTGGAAGAAGCCAATACGCTGGTGGCTGACATCAAAGACGTTTTGACGACAGCCATCAAACAAGGTGGCACGACGCTGAAAGACTTCACCCAAGCGGATGGTAAGCCTGGCTACTTTGCGCAAGAGTTGTTGGTGTATGGCAAGCAAGGAAAACCTTGTCCGGTGTGTGGCACAGAGCTTGAGAGTGTGAAGATAGGGCAGCGAAATACGGTGTTTTGCCCTGAGTGCCAGAAGTAATAAAGCCCGCATATGCGGGCTTTGTCGTTGCTATTTCTTCAGTTGAGATTTCAATGCTTCGAGCACTTTTGGGTGAACAAACCCACTGGTGTCACCACCATGAAGTGCTACCTCTTTCACCAACGTGGAAGAGATAAATGAGTTCTCTTCAGACGGCGTGAGGAAGACGCTTTCCAGCTCCGGCATCAGACGGCGGTTCATGTTCGCTAGCTGAAACTCATATTCGAAATCGGAGACTGCACGCAATCCGCGAACCAGAATGTTCGCGTTGTATTGTTTGGCGAAATCCACCAAAAGGCCGGAGAAACCCACCACACTGACATTGTCGAGATGCTCGGTTACCGCTTTTGCCAATTGGACACGCTCTTCAAGATCAAATAGTGGCTTTTTGCTTGGGCTGGCAGCGATACCCACGACGACTTCATCAAACATTGAAGCCGCGCGCTCAACCAAATCAACGTGGCCATTGGTAATCGGATCAAAAGTACCCGGATAGATCACTCGGGTGATGGCTTTCTTGCTCACAGTCGTACCCTGCAATTTTCTAAACTGGCGACATGCTATCAAAAACTCATGGAATTTGATTCCCCACTACGACCCAAGATGATGAAAATACCAACAGATCCGACATTTTTTCTTTTCATCCAACGCTTAGCGACAAGCGGCTCATCAGGTATGATCATGGGTGAATTCGGCACCGGGTAATGATAATGAAAAAAATCCTTGTCATCAGAAACGATAAAATTGGCGACTTTATGTTGGCGTGGCCGGCATTTGCCATGTTGAAGCAATCTATGCCAGACGCAGAAATTACCGCCTTGGTACCGCCCTACACCAAAGCGTTGGCTGAGCTTTGTCCTTCGATTGATAAGGTACTGGTAGATTGCGGTAAGAAAGCGGATAAGCTGAACAAGAAAGCGCTTATCAGCCAGTTGAAAGCTGAGCTATTTGACGCTTCAATTTGTTTTTTTTCAGACAGCTACAATGCGACTCTGGTTTGGAAAGCGGGAATACCTTTCCGATTGGCACCAGCGACGAAAATATCGCAGTTTCTTTACAATCACCGCGTGAAGCAGCGTCGCTCACAATCAGCTAAACCTGAGTTTGAATACAATCTTGATCTCGCGCGTGCTTTCCTCGCAAAGCTGGACGTTGAGGTCAAAGAAGTCAGTGCACCTTATCTCTCTTTTGATGGCGAAACGTTGTCTGCCCAAAAACAGAAGCTTTCTTCTGTGTTGGGACTGAATCTCGATAAACCTTGGCTGTATGTGCATGCAGGGAGTGGTGGCTCAGCGAATAACCTGTCATTGGCGCAGTACACAGATTTAGTCGTTGGTGTTGCCTCAGATAAAGAGATTGAAGTGGTGCTTACCGCGGGGCCAGGGGAAGAAGAGAAAGCAGCGGAACTGCAATCCCTGCTAGCGGAAAAGTCGGTTCACGCTGTCGTCTATGACAAGAACGATGGCTTGCAGGATTTCACCCAATCCATCGCGTGTGCAAGTGCATTTATTGCGGGCTCAACCGGGCCTTTGCACATAGCAGCGACGGTTGATGTCCCAACCATTGGCTTTTTCCCTGCTAAACGCAGCGCCACACCCCTTCGCTGGAAGCCAATCAACAGTGAAGGGCGCCATATTGCGTTTGCTCCGCCAGCAGCGAAAGACAAGGAAGAGGCGGCAGACATGTCTAAGGTTGCAATCGAAGCCATTCTGCCAGACGTAAAGAATTTCTTGGGGCGCGTTATTTAGCGGCGCGGCTGTCGTTAGCCCTAATCCATAAATCGGCGTACTTCACAAAGGTGGAGTGCGCTGAAAGCACCGCAATTAAAAAACCCTGCTTGCCATCCAAGAAACCACGTTTAAGCACATACATCTTCAGGAAACATCCCAGTGCATGAAGAATCCCTTGGCTGATACTGCTTTTCTTTCCCCGTGCCTGACGTCCGTCTGCCCAAGACTTGGCATAGAATGCAGACTTCACCAGATACTGGTGCAGATCCCGATAAGAGTAATGCAACATATCACCATTAAGCGTCTGCTTGGTGGAGCCTTCAGGCTCAATGATTTTCTCGTGTACCAGTGCGTCGTTGTAGCCAGTTAGCTCGCGAGGATATAGGCGTACAATTTTGTCGTACCAGCCAGAGTGTTTGAGGAATCTGCCAAAGACCCACGTCGTACGACGAAGAATAAATAGCGTTTTCTGCGGTGGGTTGGCAAGTACGCCAAGAATGCTGTTTTTAAGCTCTTCAGTGATCACTTCGTCCGCATCAATCGCAAGCACCCAATCTTTGGTGGCGTGGCTTTGTGCAAGCTGCTTTTGCTTACCAAATCCTGGCCACTCAGCGTTCACGAACACCTTAGCGCCCGCGGCTTCTGCAATGGCTACGGTGTTATCTGTGCTGCCAGAATCGACAACAATGATTTCGTCCACCCAATCAAGAGAAGCGAGGCATTCAGGCAATATCTGCTCTTCGTTTTTGGTGATGATAATCGCGCTGATGGTGGCGCGCTGAGCCTGGCTCATAGCAGTTCCTCTTTCTCGGTGACTTCATCGAATCGAGCTATCACCGACTCAATCGTAATGCGTTGCATGGCGTCCTCGTCTTTCACTCTGGTGCGCCAGGAAACTTCGTCGACAGTTTTACCCGCCTCCGCTTCAATAGCTTCGGCATAAGCACTGACCACATAGTGTCGCCAGTTATAGGGGCCGGTTCGGGCTGGGTTGTGATGGGCATAAAGCCCAATCACTGGTGTACCGACGGCATTGGCAAGGTGAGCTGGGCCACTGTCGGGTGCCAGTACCAACGAAGCGTGCTTTTCGAGTGCCAGTAGTTGGAGCAGGGTGGTTTTGCCAATGAGGTTTTTTACGGGTTGCGATAGCTGGCGTTCAATCGCCTGACCTAACTCAACTTCAATTTTTCCAGGGCCACCTACGAGGATAACGTCAAAACCCTTGCGTAATGCATGCTCGATGACCCCCGCGTAGCCTTCTGCTGTCCAGTTTTTGAATGCTTTGCTGGCCGCAGGCGCGACCACAAGGGTAGGCTTTCCATTCATTTGGCCTTCTGCCCAAGTGAGGTCCTCATCCGCAATGGGTAATGACCATGTTGGCGTTTGGGGCTGGATCCCCAGCGCTTCAGTAAAAGCCATAAAGCCGTCAAGAACATGAAGCGATTGGGGTGATGGCACTTTGACATTGGTAAATAAGGATTGAAGGTCGCTAGCTCTTACTTTGTCGAAACCGAGTCGGTATTTGGCTTTGATGCCGACTGAAAGCAAGCTGGCACGAATGGCGCTTTGCATGTGCAGAAGCGCATCAAATTTTTGCCCTTTCAGCGATTGCCACACCGCTTTCATTCCCTTGAATCCCTGCTTCTTATCAAAGGCAATAACAGTGACACTCGGTAAAAGAGGCGTTAGCAAAGCGGCCTCTGCTTTACCCGCTATCCAGGTGATTTTGGTATCGGGCCATTGAGATTGAATGGCTTGAACAGCAGCCATTGCGTTGCATACATCACCAATCGCTGAAAGACGAAGGACACAAAGGGACTGAGGTGCGGTGGAAAAAAGGGCCATGATGCTGCTTATGTGGTTATCTTGACTGAAATTATGCAGTTGCCGATCTGCAATGTAAAATGCCTTCGATGAGAATAGGCCGATTAATGGGAGTGCCTGTGGAATTGCTGGCTGATAACAACATCCGCGTTTGGTTCGATGAGACTTTGCTGAAAGAAGATGCATTAAAAAGCTTCGATATTGCTTTCTGGCAAGATAAAGACGCGGTGATCGGGTCAGCTACAGGTCGAGGCACTACCTGGTTTGTGAAAACGGAAACCGTTGCTGCCGCCCTGCGTCATTATCGTCGCGGTGGGCTATTTGGCAAGTTAGTCAGCGACAGTTATTTCTTTACTGGATGGGAAAGTACCCGCTCTGCTGCAGAGTTTAACTTGCTCCATTACTTGCGTGAGCAGGGTATTCCCGTGCCACGCCCGTTGGCGGCAAGAGCGATAAAAGACGGGCTGACCTATCAAGCCGATATTCTGGTCGAAAAAATTGATGGTGCGAATGACTTAGTTGATGTGCTGAGTGCCTCTCCGCTCACTGAAGACAAGTATCGCGACATTGGAAAGTTAGTTCGAAAGCTCCATGACGCAGGCGTTTGCCACACTGATCTGAACATTCACAATATCCTGCTCGACGACAAAGGCGCTTTTTGGTTGATTGATTTTGATAAGTGCGGTCGTCGCTCAGGTGAAGGCTGGAAAGCCGCAAACTTAAACCGTTTGCAGCGATCGTTTCGTAAAGAGGTGGGCAAACGCCAAATCCAATGGCAGGAGTCAGACTGGCAGTTTTTACTTCAAGGCTACGGCCATTAACTTTCAATCCACTGGTTAACAGTGTCGAGCGTTTTCGAGACAGCGCCTCTATTCTTCTCCATCACTGACAATGCAGCTTTGCCGGCTTTTTCACGCTGTTCATTGTTATTTATCAGCGAGCCAATCTGAGCGGCTATCTCTACTGGGCTTTCTTTTACCGTGCATGCACCGACATCGATAAGCTGCTCAGCAATCACTTGAAAGTTGAAGTAGCTTGGGCCAGTTACCAGCGGCTTGGAGAGCGAAGCCGGTTCCAAAAGGTTATGCCCGCCAACTTTATCGCCAACAAGACTCCCCGCCATAAAGGTCACATCGCTTACTGCAAAAAGGTTCATCATTTCGCCCATGGTATCGCCAAGGTAAACCTGAATATCTGGGCTGACTACCTGTCCTAAGCTACGTCTTGCCAGTGAAAATCCATGAGACTCGACGAGGGTCGCGACATCACTAAAGCGCTCAGGATGCCTTGGAACCAATATCATCAGAGCGTCAGGCTGGCTTTCAAGCACTAACTTGTGCGCGTGCAGCAATATTTCATCCTCGCCGGGATGTGTACTCGCGGCTATCCAAACGGGTCTTTGGGCAAGCTGTGATTTCAGCTCAGTGACCGCGGGTGAGTTGATGTCAAAGTCTGGCAAATCGAATTTGACCGAGCCGGAAACAGAAACATTATCTTTGCTGACACCAAGCTCGACAAAACGTCGGGCATCATCGTCAAATTGGCAGAGAATATGATTAATACTGTCAGAAAATATTCTAAATAGTGCTTTGACTCGTTGGTAACCGCGTTTTGATTTTTCAGAAAGGCGCGCGTTCATCACAACAACGGGAATACCCGCCTTTTTTACTGTAGTCAGAGTGTTAGGCCACAGCTCGGTTTCCATAATCAGCATGATTTTTGGGTCAACACACTTGATAAAGCTCTTAACCGCAAAGCTAAAATCGATGGGCATGTACCTATGCTCTATACCTTCAATCTTCGAGGCAATTTCTGCACCTGTCGCAGTGGTAGTAGTCACCAGAATGGCTTCATTGGGATAGTGTTTTTGTAGTGCTTGAATGATGGGTTTAGCGGCAATCACTTCACCGACAGAGACAGCATGGATCCAAATGGGGTTCTCCCCGTTTAAAGGGGGCGTGTGTCCAAAATGCTCAACCCAGCGTTTACCGACCTTGGGCTTTCCATCTTTGGCTCTGTAAAGGCCAAAGAGCAGAAACGGAGCGGCAATAAGCAATAAAAAAGTATAGAGAAAGCGCACGGCTGAGCCTTTTTTGAAAATTGAAAGGCTAGTGTACAAAGGGCTCCCCTTAGAGAGAACCCTTTATCAAAAACTATCGTTGTTTGGTGATGTCTTCTTGCACGAGAAGTGCTTCGACTTGCTCAGCATAACTCACTTTGTGGGTATACTTTTCGCTGTCGCATGCTGCAACAAGATTCACAACAATGAAAAAAGCAGCCAGCCCAAGAAGTCCTTTGATGAGGCGATCTGGCATTTCAACGCGCCATTGCTTTGCTGCAACCAGGATCGGAATTAACGCGATTGTTTACTCCCCTTATGTTGAGACAGTCTGTCTAAACTGGAGTTTTCTGCCACATAAAAGCAAGAACACCATGAAAAAATCACGCTTCACCGAATCTCAGACCGTCTCCATCCTCAAAGAGGCTGATGCAGGCGTGAAAGTGGATAATATTTGCCGCTGGCATGGCATCAGCAATGCGACCTATTACAACTGGAAAGGCAAATATGGTCTTGGCTGCTTCAGAGTTCAAGTGCACTAAAGAGCTTAAAGCAGAGAATGCCAAGCTGAAGAAAATGTTTGCCGATGTCAGTCTCGAAAACCATGCCATGAAGGAGTTGTGCGCAAAAAAGGGCTGGTAGTGCGTGAGAAGGGAGATTGTGCACGCACATTGGCTACTGCAGGCCTCAGTGTTTTGAAGGCTTGCCAACTTACGCTATTGTGACGAGCGAGTTACTATCGCACCCCGAAGTACTGGCGTGTTCACGATGTTGAAGTTACTGATGCAATTAATGCGGTATTGGAAAAAG
This sequence comes from Grimontia sp. SpTr1, assembly GCF_947387585.1. Classification (NCBI taxonomy): domain Bacteria; kingdom Pseudomonadati; phylum Pseudomonadota; class Gammaproteobacteria; order Vibrionales; family Vibrionaceae; genus Grimontia; species Grimontia sp. SpTr1. Next base: position 119,870 of record NZ_CANDOD010000009.1, on the reverse strand, counting down.
CGCCCAATGCCGGATTTTGGAAATGTTTTTGGCTAATAGAGCGAAAGCACAAGCGGTTCAATCATAAACGCGTGTACCGTGTTTACTGTCGCATGGGTCTTAACCTAAAACACCGTCAAAAGCGTGTATTGCCCGCACTAATAGCGATACCACTTTATGTTGTTGATGAGCCCAACAGCCGTTGGGCATTGAATTTCATGCATTGCTCTCTGTATTGAGGGAAGCTTTTTCGCACTCTCAACCTTCTGGATTAAAGGACACGTGAGTGGCTGGCTATTGAGAACGATACCAGCTTGCCCGCAGGTCGAGTTGTTAGAGTACTGGAGCAGCTAAAGAACGAGCGCGGTTTACCGAATCAACTTCGCGTCGATAGCGGGCCAGAGCTCCTTTCAGAGCGAAGATACATTCAGCCAGGAAAACCTCAGCAAAATGGATTTGTGGAGCGCTTCAATGGTTCACTCCGTCACAAGTTTATGGATGCTTATTTTTGGCTCACTTGAACAAGTACAAGACATGGCATGGGTATGGATGTGTCATTATAACGAACATCGTACTCAAAAGAGGCTAGGAAATATCCCTATGGCCGAATACCAGTAGGAAACTGGAAACCTCTAGCGGTGTGTTGCCTCGTTAAAGGGTAAGTGGACAGCAGTGAGCGCAGCTTCCTTTCCAAAGTTTCTGGAAAGGTTTAGCAATTTAACGCGCTTATCCAAGGGAGCCATATCTTTGAGTACGGCTAGTGTGTTGTCTTTACTGCCATCATTTACAAATACCAACTCATAGGTAAAACTGGTTGGCTATAGTATTTCAGTGATTTGCTTGTGAAAGGTTTATGGCACTTCCTGTTCGTTATAGCGCGGGCAAATAATTGAGATATTGGGTTGGTCCATTTTAGCTCCAGTAGATGCTCTCAAGGAAAGGAGGTTATGAAAAGTTACCAATATTGCGTGATTGGAACAGGTTCTTATTTCCAGTGATTGCTATCCCTGTCATCACGATATTGTATTCGGTGGAACGATATTCAATACTGTGCCTATTTGGTTGTTGAGCTGATGAATGCTAATGAGCACTAAGATCCAAGATGAAGACATTACCTTTGTTGTCCAAGGCCCAGTTCAAGGCAGTGATATCCGTTCTCAGATCCCGGGGATAACCCAGCGATGCTTGGAGAGTGTAAGACGTTATTTTCCAGGTGCGACGATTGTTTTATCGACTTGGAAAAATCAAAAGCTTGATAACCTCGATTACGATGTGTTGCTTGAACTTGACGATCCTGGGCAAAACACTGTTTTCAATAACGATGTGGAACAACGCCTCAACAACAATAGACAGTTGTACAGTACCCACCAAGGCTTGAAAGCCGTGAAAACTCGCTATGCGGTGAAACTGCGTAGCGATAACCTTCTTTCTGGACGGCAGTCTGTGACGCTTTTTGAGCAATACCACAATACTAATAGAAGGGCTGAAGATGCTTTGTTTGAATCTCGTGTTTTGACAAGCAGTGCCTTTTTCATCTCCCATCATCGCGGTGCACCTAATTACTTCTGCAAGAGTGATTTGTTCGACTTTGGCCTTACTTCCGATCTGCTAAAAATATGGTCAGACAAGCTGCTGGATGACCAGTACTTTTACCCTGTGCCAGGCTATAAAAGTCGCCCTCCAGCGACAGAGCAATTTTTATGCTTGAAATGGATTTCTGAGCTTAAGAGTTTAGATTTGAAAATTAATACCCGGGTGAATGATGATGCGGGATTGGGAAGTGATTTTTGGGGGCGTTGCATTGCGGCAAACCTGATTGTGGCAAAACCGGAAGAAATTGGACTCGATACAACGGAGCGTTTTTATAATCGCGGAAATCTGGTGTTCGAATACGATTTTGCCGACTGGAAAGAGCTGGCAGGCATTGAACCTCAGCCGCTTAATGTAAAAAAAGCGGTAAGGTTTTTTCGGAACACCGTCGAAAATACATACCGCTTTTTTTATCAAACCCTTAAGCGTTAATTTTTTTTAAACGCTTCATACTCATCGGGCACGCCACAGAAAATGACGTCCTCTCTAGGAATGAGGTGATAGTGGACTGACTTGTCCTGCTGAATGAGATGATTGTATAGCGGGGCGACATACAGCTCACCTTTTTCCCAAAGCTCTTCTCTTTCTAAGTAGAAGTTATACGCTTGAAGAAAATCTGCTGTTGATGCAAAGTGGTAGAGACCTGTACAACAAAGATCTGAAATTGGGCGCTTTTCTGCTGTTTCGGTAACTTCCGTTGAAGTGTTACTTTTCGGAAGTACGAAAGACCAGTTGTCACCGCTTCCTCGAAATACCTCAAGATAACTGTCTTTACTTGGTAGTAAAGCAGCAGGGAATTCGAACCCTGGGCGGAAGGTATCTATGTTAAAAATAGTGATAGGCTCTGCTTCATCTCTGCAGCCCTTCAACCCCTGAAAAACGGTTTCTGCTTGTCCGCGAGTCTCGCCTTCCAGTGCAACCACATGACATGTTTTGATACCCAAAGACTTCGCCTTCTCTAAGACAAACTTAGGTGTGTCAAAAACATCTCTAACAATAAAGAGAAATGGCTCTGACTTGAAATAGCGTTCGAAACTTTTTACGGCATGTTCGAATACAGTAATGCCTTTCGCTTCGAGCATATATTTAGGCTCTTTGTAACCCGCTTTAAAAAATCGTGAGCTTAATCCTGCCATTGGTATAATAATCATTACAATGACTCCTCCAGTAAGTCTGCAATTCTAAAAGCATTAGAAAATAATGCCATTTGTCTATTTTCATCATCGCTATGTAACGGAAGCATTGATAGAAAAAGATGTAACTGCATTGCTAATAACTCCCGATAGCAGACAGAGTACTTTCTTTCAATGTTATCTATGAAAATTTTCTGAACTTCTAGTAGTTGATTGGAAGAAGGTAGCTCAAAATTAATACTATTTTCGTCATGTGAAATTTTATAATAACCTGCGATGATCCAATCATAACCACCAATAATAGAATGGCTAAGCTTTGCTAAATCATAGCGAATATCTCCGTAAATAGAAAATTCACCATCGGATGTTAATCCTCTTGGATCCACCGTCTTAATGTTGGACGTTCTAAAGTCGAAAAGAATATTACTAAAACAAAAGTCACCATGGACAACTGTACACATACCTTTGTCGCTTGGTAAAAATTTATTCGCAAGTGAGATTAAACTATTTACTGAATGCTTTTTACATGAATTGTAGGACCAAACTTTATCCCTACTTATATTTTTTGAATTACAGAATAATTCTAACCTTTCTTCTGTTTTCTCAATAAAAAGTCTTTCTAGATCTCGGTCAGATGTGCTTACTTTTTTATACTCTAAACATGCATCAATAAAGTTAAAACAACCAGTTAAGATCCGCTTCCATGTCATAACAGGAAGACGGCTAAAAACGTAGAGTTCGTTGAGCGCCGTATGATGGAGGTATTCTAATTCGTAACTTACTTTTCTCTCATCGGAATCAAAGTTTAGAAGTTGAGGTAGATATTTACGAAGTCTACTGGGGATCCCTTCAAACCATAAGGCTTCGGCCATTATCTTATTATTATTTTCACTGGTCTTTTTTACACTATCAGCTGATATTTCTAGCTCATTAAAGCTTCGTTGAGTAGTAAAAGCTGCTTTGGAGTGGAAGTAAGTGTGTATATGACCAAAATCAAGCCAGTCATCAACATGAACTGACTTCATCGGATGTTTTCCATGATAGTGATTTATACCATCTAAGAAGTTCCATCGCTTATGAATAAGAGACTTAACCAGACTGCTTGGATGCTCAAAATTAAAAAAGCCATTTACTACAGAGTGAGTGTTTTCCGGCTCTAAATTAGAATTCTCTTTTAACCAGACATCGCCATCAGAGCTTAAATAGGCCCACTGGTAATTGTCCTTTACTTGGCTTACGGCGATACAATTTATATCCTTTGGATAGTCGAGTAGAAGCGTATCACCATATAATAAAGTCAGGCCTTCATTTTCATCAAAATCAATGAGATTGAGAGCGGCGACAATTGATTCACCGAGGCCTAGTTGTTCTGGGAGAAATATGGTTGTGACTTTGTTAATTTTCAACCAATCTTGGTCGTACTCATCAAGTGAAAATGTCTCAGGTAGCGTTAGAAAAATTTTCTCACTGGGTGCAATACGAGAGATCTGGTGTTGGAATAACCGCCTATTACCCAATGGCAAAAATGAAGGAGGAAGAGCTCCGAATTCGGATTGTAGTTCTGCTCCGCAGAATGCAGCTGATGCAATTAGGAACATAAGTTCTGTATCTCCAATTTTTCCTTTTCTAATAGCGCCGTAATTTCATCAAATGTCATTTTTGCGAACTCGCTAGGGCGAACAGAACGATCGTCAATATAAAAACCTTCTTTTCCACACCATGGCTTACCAACAAGTACTTCATCATATGGAACATCATGCTCATCTAGCCATTGAGTAATTATAGGTAAGGTATGGATGTTGATCTTACCAACATTACCGCTAAATGTTCTCATATTGCGTGCAGTGTTGATTACAATTTGGAAACCCTGATTTCTGTATTCTCTTAACTGTTCTATGACAGGAGTGTTGGGGGATACTTTTTCATAGTCATTTGTATCGCCAAGGGTGATCGTATTATCCAAATCGACAATTAACTTTTTCATAGCTAGGGTTATTTTCACCTGAGTTGTCACGGTGATAAATGATCGCAGTTTATGGATGCGACTTCCTCACCGTTTTGTTAAAGTTTCTATCGATAAAGTCTCTCATATGAGGGAGCAAAACCACAGCATTTTCCCTGCAAAGCTTTGAAGTGCGAATGCAAATCATGGTTATGCTCTTAAAAAAAACTAAGACTGCTTTATCCGTTTATAAGCCGAAAATACTGTACTAGGGGATAACTCATCCAGGCATTTCAAATGTTCAAGGGGACATTGTCTTTTGAAGCATGGTCTACAGTCAATGTCGTTACTCACAATTGCAACTCGTGTTGACAAAGGGGGAGTATACTCGGGTGAGCTTGATCCAAATATAGCCACTATTCTGGTGTTAACTGAAGCGGCGACGTGCATCAGGCCTGAATCATTTGAGAACACAACGTTACAAGCTGCTAGCACATCAACAGCATCGTTCAAGGAGGTCTTACCTGCTAAATCAAAGCAATTTTTCTGCAGGTGCTTGGGAATTAGATGAATGATTTTACGAGTGACATCTTTATCTTTTGGACCACCAAAGAAACAAATTTGTTTGCCTTCTTCCAGAAGCCACTCCGCGACTTTTGCGTAATGCTTTTCTGGCCACCTTTTTGCTGGCCCAAACTCAGCTCCGGGGCAAATTCCAATAATATCTTTGCTATTATTGATACTGAATTTTTTTAAGCAATTGATTTTATTGTCTTCATCGATAAGAAGAGACGGCTTTGGGATATCCTTCAATTGCACTTGTTCGACCATGTCTTGATGTGTGTATGCAAGCGCAACGTAGCGTTCGACCATATACTGAAAAATGTTACGGCTAGGCCTAAGATCATTTAGGAGGCCATATCGCATCTCTCCTTTCCAGCCAGTTCTAACAGGGATATCAGCGAACAATGGTATCAGCGCAGATTTTGCTGAGTTAGGTAAAACAATAGAATGGGTGTAGCTTTCCCGTTTTAGTGATCGACCAAGTCTCCAACGTCCAGCAAGGTTAAACTCGCCATGACCTATGGGCATTTCTATCGCTCTATCCACCTCCGGCATTCGCTCGAGAATAGGTCTGCACCAAGCTGGAGCCAATACATGAATTCGCGCATTGGAGAACTTTGCTTTGATTGTTTTGTACAAGCTTTGTGACATCACCATGTCACCGACCCATGAAGGGCCTATGATTAACCATCTTGAAGCGTGTTGTGATGAATGCATAACGGCGATTAAACCCGTACCTTTAGGTCTCTTAAGAGGTTATTGTACTTATAATGAGCTGAGCTTCATAGTGACAAAATAGGGCTTGTGAGGCTTTAAAGAATTGAGATGCAATGTCGGGATCCTTATAATCGGTATAAGAGTAGGACAACCAATCCAGGTAGTGTAGATACTCCTCAGAAGGCGAATTTATGAGTGTTACCTCGAAGACCGCAGTTTTGTGTTTATCTCATTTTCGAGGAGGCATGGAGCTAGACGCACTTAAGCAAACTAATCTGTTTTTAAGCTATGGCGTAGATGCTGTACTGATCTGTAGGAAAAATACATTTCTCGAACAAATAGCAAAAGAGCAAGATATTCCGCTAATAAGCATTGACTTCAAGGCAAAGTTGAGTATTCCTTTAATCTTTGGTTTAAGAAAAGCGATTAAAGAAATAGATATTAATACGTTGATATTCTTCGGAGCTTCAGAAATAAAATCTATCTATTTTTCCGTGATGGGGACTAATTGTCGAGTTATTGTACGGCATGGTACAACTAAATCTTCATCTAAGAAAGATCCGATCCATCGTATATTCTATAGCTGTGTCTCTGACTATGTGGGAATAAGTGAGCATTTGTCGAGAAATATTCTAGATATTTTACCTGCAAGCGAAGGTCAGGTTCATACTATATATAATTCTTTGGATACTAATGATATTGGTTTTAATAGAAATTCATCACTTACTTTTCTTCATATTGGTAGAGTGGAAAATGGGAAAGGTGTGATAGATGCTATCAAGGCTTTGTCGAAAGCTAAAATACCTATTCAGAGTAAAGTTATTACATATGTCGGATCGATTGAAGAGAAATCTGTCCAGAAAGAAATTGAGAGACTAGCTTTGGAGGGCGGTGTTAATGTTGTATTTGAAGGTTTCTGCAAGAATGTATCCTCTTTCTACAGTGACAACAGTTTTTTTCTTTTCCCAAGTTATGGCGAAGGATTACCAAATGTTATGCTTGAAGCCATCTCAAAAGGCTTAAGTTGTATAACTTATGACAACACCGTATTTTCGGAGTTTATTAAGCTAGGTTTTGATGGTGTCTACTTAGCTGAAGATAGAAATATTGATGACTTGTCCAAAATGATTGAAATTGCATATCAAGAAAGAAAAGGGGTCAACTTAGAAGCTAATATGACTCGTTTTAACGATGTCTTTTCCATTAATGGTAATATTAAGAAATGGTTGGAACTGATTGATGGCTAGTTCTACTAATTTAAATAGGTTGGATTTTTTTGGTGGCAAGTCATTATTATATAGAATAGCACTAAGCTTTTTCTTTTTGTTTGTTATGTCTATCTCAACTTCAAAGGCTGGGATGAATGTCTCGGCATCGATGCTTGCCATTATTTCTGTTTTTGTTTTTCTTTTTAATATAAAGAAAATCCATAAAAGTCGTCATATTAAAAATATTTTTAATTTGTCACTTTTTATATACTTTGCATTTGCATTTTCTAGTTTTTTTCATCCTAATTCTATAGACTTAAAAGAGTACCTATATAAAAATCTCTATTTGCTCGTAATTCCCATAGCTACTTTTTTTCTTGCTTTTTCAGATATAAGGAAAAAGGCCATAATATTATTTGTCATTTCTAGCTTTGCATCTGCTTTATATAGTATATATAATTTTGTTACTGTTGCAGAGTTTAATGTTATGGTTAGGACAAGTGGTTTTCTCTCCTCGGATAGGCATTTAAATGCAGTTATTTTTTCTTCCTGTATCTGTCTGCACTATTTGTTTAAAGATAGTTTGAGCAACAGACTAAAGATTCTGGCTGTTTTTATGCTTCTTACTTTTTTAATAAGCTTGATAGTATCGAGTACAAGGGGCGGGTGGCTCGCTGGGGCAGTATCAATTTCTTTCTTAATCTTAAGGTTCCATCGAAGGTTCGTTCCTCATGTTACTATTATCTTCTTCTTCTTAACTATATTATTTAGTTTTTTCGGTGGAGGGGTTTATAAAGAGGTGTCTAACCGTTTTTCATCAATTACTAATATAAGTACAGATTACTCTAATACGTCAAGAATCAATATGTGGAAAGGCGGTATGAACTATTTGCTTTATCTTACCGAGACCCAACCAACGACTATGATTTTTGGAGGAGGAATGAATAGCTCCGCCTCAAACTATTTTCAATACTTGGAACAATTACCGGAACAACAACGGCTTTCTTACGGTGTTGATGGTGAGAGACTTGGAGGAACTGATTTCCATATGACATTTATTGATATGTCAGTCAAATCAGGAGTTTTATTTACACTAATAATTCTAAGTCTTTTTACTATTATATCGATCCGTGCAGTATTTAGTAAGGGAGGTGATGATTTTGTCATTTTTACTTCGGCTTACCTATTGGGTGTGTTCCTTTGGCTTCCATTTTACAGTATTATGCAAGGCTATTCGGCATATATTTTTACGTTTGCTATCGCAATAGTTTTGTCTGAAAGCGTAAAGATTGACTTTAATAGCGGGAGAGCAAATGAAATACAGCTGGTTTGAAAAAGGAGCCTACGCAGCTCCGGTAGCTAAAAAATTCTTAGCATCTAATTTCCAACCTGAAAAAATAACAAAAATAGCTGTTATCCGACAAGCGGCTCTTGGTGATCTAGTACTTGTACGGCCTTTTCTAATAGAGGCTAGGAAGTTTTTCCCAAATGCAGAAATAGTTTTAGTCGGTGCTACTAACTACAAATATGGCTTACCCAGCGATTTGGCCGACTGTACATATATCATGTATGGAAAAGACGTTAAAAATAATTATTCTTTCTCTGAAAAGTTAAGCAACATAAAAGGTTTAGGAGAGCAAGACATTATTTTCGACTTGTCCTGTACAAACCGTTCTCTATGGTTGACTGTGCTGAATAAAGCGAAATTAAAGTTTGGGTTCCCTTACAAAGCAGTACTGAATGGTACTGTTTATAATGTGTCTGTACCTCGCTCTGATTTCCAACATGAGCTCGATTCTATGCTCGACATGTTAAGATTCCTCGGGCATGTACCGCCACACATACCTGATTTCGGCTATCCAGACAATCGATGTTTTAGTGCTCTAGAGAATCAAAGATTTGTATACTTCAATGGAGCATCTACTGAATCAAAAATTCTACCAAAACAGCAGATGTATAGTTTAATGAGTGATACTGCAGTGGCCTTTCCAAATACTAAACACTGCTATTTAGAAGGTGTTCATGACCGTGAGAAAGGAGATTTCTTAACTCCTCTTCTGACTGAACATGACAATATAGAGATCATTGAAAACAAAAGCCTAGAGCAACTGACAGAGTACTTAGCTCGTTCTGCTATGGTTATTGCTCCTGATACCGGGATACGAAATTTGGCTATTGCCACTCATACACCGACGGTAGGTATTTTTTACTCAACAGTACCATTTAGATACACTCCGAAATATGAATCTGGACACGTAATGGTGATGAATGCAGACAGCTCAATTCCAACAAATGGTCAAATAATTGAGGCTATTCGTAACAATCTCAACTCTCTGTCTTTGTGATTAAGAGCAGTAGCATTGCTATACATGCTACTGCTCTTGTTTGTTGTTTAGGTTAGTAATTCTGACTACCATCTGGCTTTGAGCGGAGTAAATTCATAATCCACATATACTGGCCAGGGTCGTTTTCCAAAAACTGTTCAATGCGTTCGTTCATCATGCGCGCATCCGTTTCTTCGCTGCCTGATGGGAATGGAGCCAGTGGCGGCTGCACAATCACCTCAAAGTTTCCGGTTTCACGGTTATAAACAGGCATTAGCGGAACGATTTTCGCGCGGCTCAATGTCGCAAGCTTACCTAAACCAGACAGTGTTGCTTTCTGCGCAGCGAAGAAAGGCACAAACACACTGTAATCCGGGCCATGATCTTCATCCGGCAGATAGTAGCCAAGGTAGCCCTCACGCACGGACTTAATAAAAGGCTTAATGCCATCTGCACGCTCGTGAGTTCTGCCACCATATTTCAGGCGCTGCACGTTCATTAGCCAGTCTGCCACTTTGTTCTTTTGCTTTTTCACCATGGCAGCGACAGGTAAGCCTCGCGAAGCTAATTGAACTGCGGGATAATCAATCGCCCAGCTATGAGGTACTAACAGAATGACTTTTTCGCCATTCTCGACAAGCTCTGTCAGAATTTCCTCATTGCGGAATAAGGTGCGCTTTTCCAAATAGCGTTTGCTGCGCATCATGATGGTGGCGAAACCCAGCAGAACACACCCCGCATTAATATAGCTTTGCTCTAAAATGGCGGAACGTTCCTCGTCGGTTTTTTCTGGAAAACATTGCTGAAGATTGATCACCGCACGTTTTTTGGCGCGGTTATTCATTTTTACCAGGCGTTTGGCGAGAAACTCAGCGAATTTGTCGCGAAGTCTGAACGGCACAAAAGCCATAATTGCGGCGAAGAGAATACCCAGCCAGGTACCCCAGTAACGCGGGTGCAAAAAGGCCCATTCAAACGTTGGTAGATAAGAGCTATTTTTAGGGTCTTGGCTCATAGAGTCGGAACTACAAAAATCGAACTTAGGAAGAAAAACGGGTGACGTTGTTATTCCACCCGTTTTCAGTCAATTACTTATTAAGAATTGCCATGTACTCGGCAACGCCTTCCGCGACGGTTTTGAATTCGTCAGGATAACCGGCTGCGCGAACTTTGGTGAGATCTGCCTGAGTGTAAGCTTGGTATCGGCCCTTCAGGTGGTCTGGGAATGGGATTTCTTCCACTTCGCCTTGACCATGGTGCTTGATGACGGCTTCAGCGACAGCACGGAAAGGTTCTGCGCGACCGGTACCACAGTTGAAGATGCCTGATTGACTGTTTTGCCAGAACCAGATGTTCATCTTGCACACGTCACCAACATATACGAAATCACGCTTGAAGGTGTCGCTGCCTTCGAACAGTTTCGGGTTTTGGCCGTCTTTAATTTGGTTGTTCAGGTGAAAAGCCACAGACGCCATGCTGCCTTTGTGGTTCTCGCGTGGACCGTATACGTTGAAGTAACGGAAACCGGTGATTTGAGACAGTGTCTCACCGTGTGCTTCAGCGTCTGCCCAAATGCGGCGAACGTAGTTGTCAAACAGCTGCTTGGAGTAACCGTAAACGTTCAGTGCGCCTTCATATTGTGGCTCTTCGATGAAGTCGTGGTCACGGCCGCCGTAAGTTGCAGCCGATGATGCATACAGGAATGGAATTTCGCGCTCGAGACAGTAATGCAGCAACTCTTTTGAATACTCATAATTGTTGAGCATCATGTACTTGCCGTCCCACTCAGTGGTCGCTGAGCACGCACCTTCGTGGAATACCGCTTCGATAGGACCGAAATCGTCACCCGCCATGATTTGCGCGATGAAGTCTTCTTTGTCCATGTAATCAGCGATATCCAGGTCAACCAGATTCACGAACTTGGTGCCGTCTTTCAGGTTATCAACTACCAGAATATCGTTGTAACCTTGCTCGTTCAGCGCTTTAACCAAATTGCTGCCGATCATGCCGGCGCCGCCAGTCACTATAATCATATCTTTACCTAAATTCTGTTGACCTGAATTATGAGAAGACCCCACCAGTAATTCAGTGAGGCTATGGTAATATTTCCCTTTCTGGGCTTGAGGATAGCAGTTTAACCATGAAAACCCGTGATCGCATTATTCATTCAGCGCTGGCGCTCTTCAACGAGCAGGGTGAGCCAAACGTCACCACTAACCATATTGCTGCCGATCTGGGGATAAGCCCGGGAAACCTGTATTACCACTTCCGTAATAAGGAAGAGATTATACACAGTATTTTCGATCAATACGCGCTCGATCTTTCGACAGGTTTCCAGCCGGAAGTCCCAGCGGAATCTGACGAACAGCGGCTGCTTGCATACCTTGATGCCACCTTCCAACTGATGTGGAGATACCGTTTCTTCTACGCCAATCTGCCCGATATCCTAAGCCGCGATGCTGAGCTTCAGAATAAATATCTGGAGGCGCAGCAGGCATTGAAAGCCAATCTCTTTGCGATGCTGAGCCGCTTTCGTGAAACGGGATGGCTGGATATGGACGATGAAGCGCTGCAGTCACTGTGCAGCACGCTGAAACTCGTCGCGTCGAGTTGGATATTCTATCAAAGTGCGCAGTCACCACAGGCGAAAGTGACGCCAGTGGTGATTTATCAGGGCGTGCTGCAAATCCTCAACATGGTGTCACCGATGACGACCGATAAAGGCAGAGCAGTAGTATTAGGTTTGATAGGGCACTATCGCGAACAGATGGAAAGCACCAAGGCGGCTTCCGACTCAGCGTGATCGAGCACAATAAGATGTACTAATTCAATAGACGCGACCTTCCTCAGAACTCTATCATCTACACTCTTTCTAATATGTCATACTGTAAGCTGGGTGTTATTTAGACACTTTAGCTTTCAGTGATGCAATAATCATATTGATATCAACCTGTTCCTGTTTCCATCGATGGAGTAAGCGATGACTGCCGCTTTTTACCAGCAAATTCGCCAGCAGCTTGAAGAAGTAAAAGCTGAAGGCCTGTACAAAGATGAACGTGTGATCACGTCGGCCCAAAAGGCGAACATCTCAGTAACGTCAGGTGACGAAGTATTGAACTTCTGTGCCAATAACTACTTGGGGCTGGCTAACCACCCTGCGCTGATTGAAGCGGCAAAAGCAGGAATGGATGAGCATGGCTTCGGCATGGCGTCGGTGCGCTTTATCTGCGGCACCCAAGATTCGCATAAGGTATTGGAAGAAAAGCTTTCTGCCTTTCTCGGTATGGAAGACACCATCCTTTACTCTTCTTGCTTCGATGCCAACGCTGGCCTGTTTGAAACTATTTTGGGTGCAGAAGATGCGATCATTTCCGATGCGTTGAACCACGCCTCTATCATCGACGGTGTGCGTTTGTGTAAAGCGATGCGCTTCCGCTATGCCAACAACAATATGGAAGAGCTGGAGCAGCAACTGATTGCGGCGAAAGAAAAAGGTGCTCGCAACACATTGATCGTGACAGACGGTGTGTTCTCGATGGACGGTGTTGTCGCAAACCTGCCTGCTATCTGCGATCTGGCAGAAAAATACGGCGCATTGGTGATGGTGGATGACTCTCATGCCGTGGGCTTTATGGGCGCAAACGGTCGTGGTACCCACGAATACCATGACGTGATTGATCGTATCGACATCATCACCGGCACCTTGGGTAAAGCCATGGGCGGCGCGTCAGGCGGTTACACGTCAGGTAAGAAAGAAGTGATTGATTGGCTGCGTCAGCGTTCACGTCCTTACCTGTTCTCGAACTCACTGGCACCAGCGATTGTTTCAGCGTCTATCCGTGTGATTGATCTGCTGGCAGAAAGCGGCGATCTGCGTGACAAACTGTGGGACAACGCCAACCACTTCCGTGCCCGTATGAGCGAAGCGGGCTTTACGCTGGCAGGCGCGGACCACGCCATCATTCCTGTGATGCTGGGTGATGCAAAAGTAGCGGGCGAATTTGCAGAACGCATGATGAAAGAAGGTATCTACGTAGTCGGTTTCTCCTTCCCTGTAGTACCGAAAGGTCAGGCACGTATTCGCACGCAAATGTCAGCGGCACACAGCCGTGAGCAACTGGACAAGGCAATCGACGCCTTTATCAAAGTCGGCAAAGACATGGGTCTGATTGGATAAGCAACGATGACGAACAAAATGAAAGCGCTGGCAAAACTGAAAGCAGAACCGGGCATTTGGATGACCGAGGTTGAGCAGCCGGAGCTGGGCCATAACGATCTGCTGATCAAAATCCGCAAAACCGCGATTTGTGGTACCGACGTGCATATCTACAACTGGGATGAATGGTCACAAAAGACCATTCCTGTGCCTATGGTTGTTGGACATGAGTACGTGGGTGAAGTGGTTGGTATCGGCCAGGAAGTGCGTGGTTTCGCCATTGGCGACCGCGTATCAGGTGAAGGTCATATTACCTGTGGGCATTGCCGTAACTGCCGTGCTGGTCGTACGCACCTTTGCCGCAACACTATTGGTGTAGGTGTAAACCGTGAAGGTGCGTTTGCCGAGTATCTGGTGATCCCAGCATTCAACGCATTCAAAATCCCAGAAGACATTTCAGACGAGCTGGCTTCTATCTTCGACCCATTCGGTAACGCGGTTCACACTGCGCTGTCTTTTGATCTTGTCGGTGAAGATGTCCTGATCACAGGTGCTGGTCCTATCGGCATCATGGCGGCAGCAGTCGCGAAGCACGTGGGCGCGCGCCATGTGGTGATCACCGACGTGAACGAATACCGTTTGGAGCTTGCCCGCAAGATGGGTGTGACCCGCGCGGTGAATGTGGCAGAAGAAAAACTGGAAGACGTGATGTCAGAACTGGGCATGCGCGAAGGCTTCGACGTGGGCCTTGAGATGTCCGGTAATCCGTCTGCGTTCAACGGCATGCTCCAAACCATGAACCACGGTGGTCGTATTGCGCTGCTGGGTATTCCGCCGTCAGACATGGGTATCGACTGGAACCAGGTGATTTTCAAAGGTCTGGTGATTAAAGGCATCTATGGCCGCGAAATGTTTGAAACCTGGTACAAGATGGCAAGCCTGATCCAATCTGGTCTGGATTTAAGCCCAATCATCACGCACCATTACAGTGTGGATGACTTCCAGAAAGGCTTCGATGTGATGTGCTCTGGACAGTCAGGTAAAGTTATCCTCGATTGGACCAAGTAATCATCGTCTGTTGCTTGAATTTCAAAACCCGCTTCGGCGGGTTTTTTACTGCCTGAGCGCCAGTGAGATGGGCACCAGCTCCACTTCTTTTTGAAGTTCAGGAAGCTGTGCTTGTAAGGTTTCCAGCGTTACAGGAAAGGGGTGGGCGATCACCACAGCAACACCGCGGCGTTTGGCTTGTTGTACGGCAAGTTTGAGCTGGTTTTCGATGAAGGCTTCATTGGGGAAATGGTCGAGAAACACATGACGGCGATTGGTGGCTAGACCATGCTCGCGGGCAATCCGCTGGGCGACGGTTTTGGGCGTGGTGCGGCTGTCGATAAAGCCAATTTCTCGTTCTTCAAGGAGCTCCATGATCCAATGCATCGGTGCCTTGTGTTGGGTCAGCAGGCTACCCATATGGTTATTCACTGCCACTACCTGCGGGACACGATACAGCGCCTCTTTCACTGAGCCCTGCATTTCCTTTTTACTCATGGCAAGCGTCAGTGAGTTAGGCTCTTGCGGCGTGCCATCAGGGCTTTGCATCGGAAGGTGAAGCAAGACTTCGCGCTGTTGGCTCAAGGCAGTCAGCGCAACCGCCGTGTCGAATTCGGTGAAGGGGATGATGGAGACACTGATTTGCGGCGGCAAAGCGGCAATCTCTCTTGGCATCATTTCGTAGCCAAGGTCATCGATAATAAAGGCGATTTTAGGTTTGGCTGCGATGGGCGTAGCCAGAAAGAGAAGGAGTAGGGTGGTAACAGCAACAATCCTTTGCATCTGAAACCTGCAGTGCCTTTACCGTGTCAGCCAGGGGCTGGGGTTGGTGGCGTTACCCTTGCGCCGGATTTCGAAATAGAGCGCCGAGGCATCCTGACCGCCACTGTTTCCGACAAGGGCAATCGGGTCACCCGCTTTGACCGTATCGCCGACATTGCGCAGCAAAGCCTGATTGTAGCCGTAGAAGCTCATGTCTCCTTTGCCGTGGTCGACCACCACCATCAAGCCATAACCGCGTAGCCAGTTTGAAAGCACCACAGTGCCATCGTGAGCGGCTTTGACTTCACTGCCTTCTTTAGCCGCGATAACCATGCCATTCCAGCGCAGTTGTCCGGTTTGTTCAGTGCCATATCGGTGCAGGATTTTCCCTTTTACTGGCCACTGCATCTTGCCTTTGTACTTACCGAGACCATCCATTTTGACTTTAGCTTGCTCTGCGGCAATGCGGGCTTGTTCAGCAGCGCGTTCAAGTTCTACTTTCAGACGCTTTTCGTTATTTCGAAGCTCAGCAAGGTAGCCCTTGTCACTGTTGATTTCGCGTCGGATAGCGCCTGCTGTTTTCTTCTGAGCCTGCTGCTCTTTCTCCAGCTTCGCTTTATCAGCAGCAAGCGAAGCAATCAGTGTCTTTTGCTTTTCGGTTTGCTGCTGCAGGGTACGGCGTTTTAGCTGCAGCTCGGTATCGGTAGCAGCGAGTTCGTTGATGGCATCCGTTCGCGCCTTGGAAAGTTTTTCTGCATACACCGTCATACGATCCATGTCAGAGGAATCTTCACCGCTCAACAAGGCATTGAGCTGACTGTGCTGGCCTTGTCGGTACTGGCTGTTTAAGAGCTCTTTCAAAAGCTCCATCTGGCCCAGCTTGAGCTGTTCAAGACGCTGGCTTTCACGGTTTAGTGTGGCGATATCTTTTTCGATAACGCTTAAATCAGCATTGGCATTACGCATCTGTGTTGCGATAGCGGCGATGGATTGCTCTTGGGATTTGAGATTGGATTGCAGCGCGTTGAGTTTTTTCGATTTGGAATTGAGCTGCTGCTCCTGACGGGAGATTTCACTTTTCATACCAGAAAGCTGCTCGTCACTGGCGCGAGAAGCTGGGCTGGTAAGCAGACACAACAAAACGCCAGCGCTTATGGCACTGGCGCGCAACAATTTTAAATGGCGCAACGTTCTTCCCTTCATGGCAGGCAGTATATCAAGCCGATCTGGAGTTGGCATTACTCTGCCTGTCTCAGCATCGCAAGTTCGAGAATAAAATCGGTGAAGTTTACTTCCTCTATTTTAAGAGAAAATCAGGAAGTGAGTTGTCAGATCTGCATAAAAAAACGCGCTCCGAGGAGCGCGCTTTTCATCACTGAAAATGGTGGCTAATTATTTAGCAACGAACAGTGGTTTACCGGTCATGTCAGCTGGCGCTTCAACACCGGTCAGTGCCAGCATCGTTGGCGCCAGATCAGACAGCTTACCGCCGTCAACCAGGTCGATGTCTTTGCTGCCCGCGTAAATCAGTGGTACTGGCAGGTTAGTGTGCGCAGTGTGGATACCACCGGTTGTCGGGTCAACCATCATTTCCGCGTTACCGTGGTCAGCAGTGATCAGAAGCTGACCATCAACTTCTTTGATCGCTTCAACAACACGGCCAATGCAGTGGTCGATAGCTTCAACGGCTTTAACTGCTGCATCGTAAACGCCAGTGTGGCCAACCATGTCACAGTTCGGGTAGTTACAGATGATTTGGTCGAACTTGCCGCTCTTGATCGCGTCAACCAGCTTGTCAGTCAGCTCTTCAGAGCTCATTTCTGGTTGCAGGTCGTAAGTTGCGACTTTCGGGGAGGCAACCAGAGCACGCTCTTCGCCTTCGAATACGGATTCAACACCGCCGTTGAAGAAGAAAGTAACGTGCGCGTATTTTTCGGTTTCAGAAATACGCAGCTGGGTTTTGCCTTGCTTAGACAGCCACTCACCCAGGGTGTTAACCAGGTTTTCTGAAGGATAAGCACATGCGGTGTCGATGTCTGCCGCGTATTCCGTCAGCATCACGAAATCTGCAAGCGCTGCAACTTTGTTACGGGCGAAGCCATCAAAACCAGGCATGAATGCGCGGGTGATTTGACGCGCGCGGTCAGCACGGAAGTTCATGAAGATCACTGCGTCGCCGTCGTTGAAAGAGGCAACAGGCTGGCCTTCAGTGCGGATTTCAGACGCTTGAACGAATTCATCGTTTTCGTCACGTGCGTAAGCAGCTTCCAGCGCTTCTACTGCAGAGCCGTAAGTGAACGCGCCTTTTGCTTCAACCATCAGGTCATAAGCTTTTTCTACGCGATCCCAGTTGTTGTCACGGTCCATGGCGTAGTAACGACCTACGATAGATGCCGTACGGCCTTTACCCAGTTTTGCAAACAGGGCGTCGAAACGCTCCAGTGATGCTTTCGCGCTGCGAGGTGGGGTGTCACGACCGTCCAGGAAGCAGTGCAGGTACACTTCCTCAGCACCACGTTGAACTGCCATTTCAACAGCTGCTGCAATGTGGTCTTCGTGGCTGTGAACGCCGCCTGGGGACATCAGACCCATGATGTGAACCGCTTTGCCTGCTTTCGCTGCTTTGTCGATAGCACCGGTCAGTACAGGGTTATCGAAAAACTCACCATCTTGGATAGCTTTGGTGATTTTAGTCAGGTCCTGGTAAACGATGCGGCCTGCACCAATGTTGGTGTGGCCCACTTCTGAGTTACCCATTTGACCGTCTGGCAAACCAACATCCATACCTGATGCAGAGATCAGGGTGCTGGTGCCCGCCATCAAGCCATCAAGAACAGGTGTATTCGCGTTCGCAACTGCGTTGTCGCTGTTGTCTTCGCGGTAACCCCATCCGTCCAGAATAACGAGTGCCAAAGGCTTCTTAGCAGACATACGGTGTCCTCTTTATGTCGATTTCAATATTCGTGAATTAGCGTAACTTTACTACATTTTATTGGTTAAGCAGTAGGCAAACTTTTTCGCTAAATTTTCAACAAAAACTGTAATGGAGGGTGCCGAGCCTTGCATTTACTGGTCTGCGCAAGAGTCTTACCTTTTCGAAAGGGTCTCGTTATTGAAGAGCACCAAAGAAAATTTTGTAGTAAGTAAACAGATCAGTCGCTTATCTTTCGCTTCAACTGGGTGAGCTGAGCAGAATACGCCCGGAAATAACATTCCCCGTGTAGGACAGATATTGAGGCGAATGTGACCGATTTCAAGCTTTTTGATCCTGTTGTCAGTGAGCGGGGGCATGGAAATCCAAGCCCATGCTGTATTTGCACAGTTTGAAGGTTATACTCGGGTTCGATTTTTTGTGCCGACACTTAGTAGAAGCGAGCCATGCAGCAGTTTATTGAATTTGTACAAGCTAACTTGATCTTGTCCCTGGTGTGGGTGGGTCTGGTTGTTGCGCTGATCCTGTCAGTCATCAAACAGAAAACCGCACTTTATAAAATCATTACGCCAAGCGATGCGACTATCTTGGTTAACCGCGAAAAGGGTGTGTTTGTTGATATCCGTAGCCGCGATGATTACCGCGCGGGTCATATTGCGGGCGCACTTCACGTTTTGGCGAAAGACATCAAAGCGAATAACGCCGCTGAGATTGAAAAACATAAGTCTGACCCAATCATCTTGGTGTGTAAGACTGGTCAAACGGCGATTGAAAGCGCCAACGTGCTGGCAAAAGCCGGTTATGAGAACGTGAATGTTCTGAAAGATGGCCTGATCTCGTGGAATGAGGCGAACCTGCCACTGATCCGCAGCAAGAAGAAAAAGTAACCAAAGACGGTTTCACTATTCTGAAGGCAGCTCAGTGAGCTGCCTGAATCGTTTTAAAATGCGTGAAAGCATTTGTCTAAATAACAAGGATTTATCACTATGGCTGAAGCAGCAACTAACCCACAAGCGCAACAGAACTTCGCGATTCAACGTATCTTCCTGAAAGATGTTTCTTTCGAAGCGCCTAACTCTCCAGAAGTGTTTCAGCAAGAGTGGAACCCAGATGTAAACCTGGATCTGGATACCCAAAGCCGTGAACTGGGCGAAGGTGTTTATGAAGTGGTTCTGCGTCTGACTGTGACCGTGAAAAACGGCGACGAGAACGCATTCCTTTGTGAAGTTCAGCAAGGTGGTATCTTCTCTGTAGACGGTATGGAAGCGCCACAACTGGCACACTGCCTGGGTGCATTCTGCCCGAACATCCTGTTCCCATACGCGCGTGAAACGATTTCTAGCCTGGTAGTGAAAGGTACCTTCCCACAACTGAACCTGGCACCAGTTAACTTTGATGCGCTATTCATGAACTACCTGCAAAGCCAACAAGCGCAAGAAAAAGACGGCGCTGACGCGTAATCAGTAATTTTAAGGTCGACACATGACAGATATCGCCAACGCCAATGTGGCAATGACCGTTCTGGGCGCAGGCTCTTACGGTACGTCTCTCGCAATCTCACTGGCCCGGAATGGCGCCAATGTGGTGCTGTGGGGTCACGAGCCAGCGCATATGGCACAGCTCGAAATTGATCGCTCAAATGAAGCGTTTCTGCCGGGTGTCGCATTTCCCGACTCACTGATCCTGAGTGCTGATCTTGAAGCATCTATTCAAGCCAGCAGGGATATTCTGGTGGTGGTGCCAAGCCATGTGTTTGGTCTGGTGCTGGCACAGGTGAAACCTTTCCTTCGTGATGACCAGCGTATCTGCTGGGCGACCAAAGGCCTTGAGCCAGAAACCGGCCGCCTGTTGCAGGACGTCGCGCGCGAGCAACTGGGTGAGGACGTGCCAATGGCAGTATTGTCTGGCCCAACGTTTGCCAAAGAGTTGGCGGCAGGTTTGCCTACAGCTATCTCGGTTGCTTCACCAAACGCTGAGTTTCTGGCTGAGCTGCAGGAAAAAGTGCACTGTGCGCGCTCTTTCCGCGTTTATGCCAATAGCGACTTTATCGGTATGCAGCTTGGTGGCGCGGTGAAAAACGTGATTGCGATTGGCGCGGGGATGTCTGACGGCATTGGCTTTGGTGCCAATGCCCGTACCGCACTTATCACCCGTGGCCTTGCTGAGTTGACACGTCTTGGCGTGGCGCTGGGTGCAGAGCGTGAGACCTTTATGGGTATGGCGGGTTTGGGTGATTTGGTACTGACCTGTACCGACAACCAATCCCGCAACCGCCGTTTTGGTCTGGCACTGGGTCAAGGTAAAGGCGTTGATGAAGCGCAGGATGAAATTGGTCAGGTGGTCGAAGGCTACCGTAATACCAAAGAAGTTCGCGCACTGGCAAAACGCACTGGCGTTGAAATGCCTATCGTCGAGCAGATTTTCCAGGTGTTGTATGAGGGCAAAGATGCCCGTCAGGCGGCGCAGGATCTGTTGGCGCGCCAACGCACCTCTGAATAGTTTCTCCGTTCAGTCGGGTCTAACAAAACGCGGGACTAAGGTCTCGCGTTTTTTGTTTTTGCGACAAACAGCAAGGAGAAGGTCAACCAAGCTGACAGACCAATCGGTAGTGTTGGGTTGTTTGGCGTTCTATGTCACACTTAGGTCAATGCTTCGCCGAAATGCCGCGGAAAGAGCATGGAATGATCGAAGCATAAAGCAATGTACTGACAGCAGGTATGGGTAAAAAGATGCAAAGGATGTGCGGTGAAGGCCGCGATAAAAAATGCCAGCAGGAAAAAGTCTGGAAGGCCATCAAGCGTGAGGCGAAGGAGCAATCAGAGCGTGAGCCTATGCTCGCGAGTTTCTTTCATGCCACTATCATCAAACATGACTCCTTGGGTGGTGCGCTGAGCTATATTCTGGCTAACAAGCTTGCTACGCCGAGCATGCCTGCTATGGCGGTGCGTGAAGTGATTGAAGAAGCGTATGCCGGTGACAGCAGTATTGCCGAGTCGGCGGCTTGTGATATCTGCGCCACGGTGGAGCGCGATCCTGCCGTTGAGCTTTACTCCACGCCATTGCTTTATCTAAAAGGTTTTCATGCCCTGCAAGGGTTCCGTGTGGCTAACTGGCTCTGGCATCAAGGCCGCCGTGAATTGGCAGTCTATTTGCAGAATCAGATTTCCGTGGCCTGCCAGGTCGATGTTCACCCGGCGGCGCGCATTGGCCGCGGCATCATGTTTGACCATGCAACCGGCATTGTCGTGGGTGAAACCGCGGTGATTGAAGATGATGTTTCCATTCTTCAGGATGTGACTTTAGGTGGTACCGGTAAAGAGTCCGGCGACCGTCACCCAAAAATCCGCTCCGGCGTAATGATTGGTGCCGGGGCAAAAGTCCTTGGCAATATCGAAGTGGGTGAAGGGGCGAAAGTCGCGGCATGTTCAGTGGTGCTTATCCATGTGCCACCGCACACCACAGCGGCGGGTGTGCCTGCCAAGATTGTCGGTGCGCCAAGCAGTGACAAACCTTCGTTCGATATGGACCAGAAGTTTAAGTGCGGGCAGAGCTTTAGCGAAGGTGATGGTATCTGAGTGCCACCTGCCTGAAACGAGACGAACAGCAGAAACAAAAAACGGAGCCATTAGGCTCCGTTTTTTTCGACCAATGCTGAATTAGAACAGCTTGGTTGCTACGTCGTACAGATCCTTGCGGAATGGACGGCGCATGTTGTCGATAGCATCGATGATGTCGTGATGAACCAGTTGTTCGTTCTGAACGCCCACACAACGACCACCTTCACCTTGCATCAGCAGTTCAACCGCGTAAGCACCCATACGTGATGCCAGAATACGGTCAAACGCACGTGGCTGACCACCGCGCTGAATGTGACCCAGGATAGTTGCACGGGTCTCACGGCCAGTTTCCGCTTCAATGTACTTCGCC
This sequence comes from Grimontia sp. SpTr1, assembly GCF_947387585.1. Lineage (NCBI taxonomy): Bacteria > Pseudomonadati > Pseudomonadota > Gammaproteobacteria > Vibrionales > Vibrionaceae > Grimontia > Grimontia sp. SpTr1. The sequence continues at coordinate 97,589 of NZ_CANDOD010000009.1, read as the reverse complement.
AGTTCATTGGTGTCAGTCATTAGCTCGGTGATAGCGATAATGGCGTGCTTCTTACCCTTGTAGATACCTTCTTTGATCTTTGAAATCAGGTTCTCTTTGTCCAAACCGATTTCTGGGGTAATGAAGTATTCACAGCCACCTGCGATAGATGCCATCAGAGTCAGGTCACCACAGTGGCGGCCCATGACTTCAACGATAGAAATACGCTGGTGAGAAGAAGACGTATCACGCAGACGGTCAATCGCTTCAACAACGGTGTTCAGTGCAGTCAGGTAGCCAATGGTGTAGTCAGTACCTGGAATATCGTTGTCGATAGTGCCTGGCAGACCGATACATGGGAAGCCCATTTCAGTCAGCTTCTTCGCACCCATGTAAGAACCGTCACCGCCGATCACAACCAGAGCGTCGATGCCGTGCATCTTCATGTTCTGGATGGCTTGCTCACGCACTTTCTCTTCTTTGAACTCAGGGAAGCGCGCAGAACCCAGGAAGGTGCCGCCTTTGTTGATAATGTCTGACACGCTGGTGCGGTTCAGTTTCTCGATACGATTTTGATGCAGACCCTGATAGCCGTCGTAAATACCGTAAACTTCCAGACCTTCGCTCAATGCGGCGCGAACAACGCCACGAATCGCTGCATTCATACCCGGGGCGTCACCGCCACTGGTCAAAACACCAATTTTACTAACCATGGTTACCCTCTGACTTTGGGAATTGAAATTTCAAATCCATTGACTCTATGTTGGCGCTACCATCCCACCCCTGCTTTCCGTTGAAAGTCTTAGCGGGTAACGCGGGTTTGCCTCAACATCCGAGACGTGCCAGTTTAGCCTGCTGGCACTTCGTTTGAAACTGTAACTTTCCTACTTATGAAAGACTATTACAATTTTGCTAACGTTTTTCGTTGATAAATATCAGTAACCGTTGCAAATATTCGTGCGCCAATGTGTATTAAATTTGTTCGCGCGGTGATTTTCCTACGATTGAGACCGGATCTTGGTGAATGAGGATATCTGCGCCGGGGTAGGCGACCTCTAGGCGGTCTTCTACCGCATCTGCGATCCGGTGCGCATCGACCAGCTTGAGGTTGTCGTCCAGTTCAAGGTGAAGCTGAATAAAGCGGGTTGCACCTGCCTGACGGGTACGCAGATCATGCACGCCCTCCACGCCTGGTACCGTCGATGCCAGGGTGTATATCTTCTCCTGATCTTCTACCGGAAGCTGGTGGTCAAGCAGCGACTGCACTGCCTCATTCGCCATCCTAAAGGCACTGACAAGAATAAAGACGCCGATACCGATAGCGAAAATCGCGTCCGCCATTGGGAAGCCGTACCATGCCAGTCCGAGTGCCACGATAATCGCAATGTTCATCAGAAGATCAGATTGGTAATGCAGGGAATCTGCGGCAATTGCCTGACTACCTGTTTTGCGAACCACCCATTTCTGGAACAGTACCAAACCACCGGTGATCAGCGTCGCGATACCACTGATGAGCACACCCGCCTCGGGGTGGTTCAACTCAGTCGGTTTGAACAATCGCTCGACGCCATTGAGCAGCAGGAAACAGGCAGAGCCGACAATAAATGCCGCCTGTGCGAGGGCGGCGAGAGATTCCGCTTTACCGTGTCCGAACTTGTGCTCTTCGTCGGCGGGTTGAAGCGCATATCTGACAACGACGAGGTTGGTGACCGACGCGAGAAGGTCAATCAGAGAGTCGACAAGAGATGCCAGTAGGCTGACCGAGCCTGTGTACCACCAGGTAAAAAGCTTCATTAAAAGCAAGAAGGTAGCAGTAATGGTCGCTGCCCACGCAGCGGTCTGAACGAGTCGGGCGTATCTTTCAGTCATGAGCACTATCAGCGTGATTTAAGTGTTCGCAGTATAACGTTTTTTTACGACAAATTAATGCACCGCATCAGACTGGCGTTCAGAGGCAGAAAGACAAATGCCGGCAAGGGCCGGCATTTTGGGGAACTTATTGAGGGGAAAGGGCGGTTAGCCGCGATCTTCCATGCGTTTTTGCATGCGCTCGGCCATCTTATCCATGTTTTCTTTAACCTGAACTTTTTGCTCAGGTGTCAGAATGCTCATCATTTCGTGTTGGCTTTTTACCATGGCTATACGGCGCTCGACCTGCTGGTCAACCATCTTTTCTGCCAGTGCGCGAACAGCTGCTTCATCGAAGTTATCTGCCAGCATCAGCTCTTGCATCTGTTGGCGTTCTGCCATCATCTGGGTACGGAATTCGCCTTTGTTGGCTTTCATAGCTTCGCGTTTTTGCTCGCGAAGGGTTTTCAGTTCTGCCTTTTGCTCGTCGGTCAGGTCAACGCCACGCAACAGGTGTTTACCCATCATGCCTTTACCGCCGTGCATACCTTCACCACCGTGATGTTTGCCGCCAAATGCCATGGCAGACATTGAGCCCATCATCAGAGGCAGGGCGATAACAGTTGCAGCAATACGTTTTGAAAATTTCATGGTGTTCTCTCCGGTTTTTGTTGTGTCGCTTGATGGGAGTAACTTTACCCACTGGGATGTAAACCGGTGTTCTGCCTACGTAAAGCAATGTAAAGGCGGGTAAAGCTAAGACTTACACATGGAATCAGCTCGATGAATGGCAGATACTAGCCATAACAACACAGTATTAGGCGCACCCCATGGCAAACATTCTTCTTATTGATGACGACACAGAACTGACCAGCCTACTTCATGACTTATTGGAGCTGGAAGGCTACCAGGTGGATACCGCCAATAATGGTCAGGAAGGTCTGGATAAGATCAGTGAAAGCACCGATTTGGTGCTGCTGGATGTGATGATGCCGGTACTGAATGGCATGGAAACCTTGCGCCGTCTTCGCGATAGCTGGGAAACCCCGGTATTGATGCTGACCGCTAAGGGTGAAGAGATTGACCGCGTGATGGGGTTGGAACTCGGTGCGGACGATTACCTGCCAAAACCTTTCTCTGATCGTGAGTTGCTCGCCCGTATGCGCGCTATTTTGCGCCGCACCGCGAAGGCTGGCGAAGACAAGCGATCAGACGATAACCAAGACAAGCTCGAATATCAGGATATCGTGATCTATCCCGGCAAAATGGAAGTGTATTGCCAGTCTCAGCTGATTGAGATGACCGGCACGGAAACCGCTTTGCTAGCGTATCTGGTGAAACAGCCGGGAAGCGTGGTAGCAAAGGCAGATATCAGCCTGAATGTGCTCGGAAAACGTCTTGCCCCGTTTGATCGCGCCATCGACATGCATATCTCCAACATCCGGAAAAAACTGCCTGAACGTGAAGATGGCAAGCCGCGAATTAAAACCCTGCGCGGCCGTGGCTATTTGCTGGTGGAGGCATAATGAAACTGCCGACCATCAAGAGTCTTTATGGCCGTATTTTTGCCATCTTCTGGCTGACTTTGCTATTGGTGTTGATTGCTGTATTAGCGGCGCAACACAGTGACCCTCGTCAGCAACATACTGTGCCCACTGGGATGCAAACTGAGTTTAAAGAGCTGGCTCAGAGAATTTCGGAAGAAGTGTCAGAGATGAGAGGGTCGCTCAAACAAAAACTGCTGCGTTTACAAAGACAACAACCTGAACGTAAACCGATGAAAATCTATTTCACGACGCTTGATGGTGAACTGCTGGATAGAGGTCATCATGGTGGCAGCAGAATGCTGAAAAACTTCACCACGCTTGCTGATGACCCAGAAGACCCGATGCAGCGCCTTTATGGAAAATGGATGCTGGCTGGACCGTTTTTGATTGATGATGGCAGCGCTCAGGCATTGATGTACGTCGGCAAGCTGTGGCGCGATAAACCGCCGTTTTACGTACAAATTCTTGATAGACCTTTTCAACTGCTGTTGGTCACCATGGTGGTCAGCACGCCGCTATTGCTTTGGCTCGCGTGGGTAGTCACCCGCCCTGCACGCCGCCTTCAGGCGGCAGCTGAACGCGTCGGCGAAGGGCGCTTTGAAACTGACCCTTCTTTGGAAAAAGGGCCGCGAGAGTTTGCACAAGCGGGGGCCAGCTTCAACCAGATGGTGACGGCATTAAATCAGATGATCAGTGGGCAGCAACGTTTGCTGTCCGATATCTCCCATGAGCTTCGCTCTCCACTGACCCGGCTTCGTATGGCGAATGCACTGGCGATTCGCAAACAGGGTGAAAGCACAGATTTGGCGCGCATTGATACCGAAGCTGAGCGCATGGAACAGATGATTGCTGATTTGCTTTCTCTTTCCCGTATGCAGCTTAACAGCCATGCCGAACGTGACGTGCTGACACTGGCAGAACTTTGGGAAACCTTATTGGAAGATGCAGAGTTCGAAGCGGGGGAGTGCGGAAAAACGCTGGTGTACAACACGATTCCCGACGCCAGCGTTGAAGGAAATGGCAACCTGCTTTGCAGTGCGTTGGAAAACGTTGTGCGCAATGCCATTAAGTATGCGGACACTAAAGTCGAAGTGTCTTTCACACAGCGTGATAGAGAGTTAACGGTCAGCGTCAGTGACGATGGGGGAGGCGTACCTAAAGAAATGCTGGATGATATTTTCCGGCCTTTTTACCGCGTGTCGACAGCACGTGACAGGCAAAGCGGTGGCACAGGATTGGGGCTCGCGATTACTGATAGTGCCATGCGCCAACATAATGGCAGCGCCAAAGCGAGCCTGAACAGCCTAGGCGGTTTGACCGTTCACCTGACACTGAAAACGTTGAGCTGATAATAGCGTCAGCAAAATTTACGATAAACCTCTCATTTTAGAAACGCTTTGCTAACCTTATTGATAAGTTTGATGGAGAGAGGCTGCCTCTCTCCCTACCTATGCAGTTGAAGGCTTAGCGGAGAGGCTACTCATGTCAGCAAACAAAATGACGATTAAACAGCGTCTGACCATGTTCGTCGCTTTAGTATGTGGAATACAAATTCTTGTCGGAGCGTTTGTCTTCTATAAGTTGGCTTACATTGAAAGCCATGTTCAAGGTGTCGCTCACCGTGATATTCCTGTTCTTGAATCCATCAGTAAAGCAACCGAGCATCAAGTCGAGCAACGTGTTCACTACAACAAAGCCTTCCGCTATGCGCTTGAGATCGGCAAGGAACCCAATGCGCAGGAAAACTACGACAAAGAAAAAGCCTATTTTTATGATTTAGGAACGAAAGTCGGAGAGGATTGGATAAAAATCAAAACGCTATTGGCCGATGGTGCCACCAACGGTACTGCTGAAGAGCAAGTTGCATTCGCGGCTGCTAGCGTCAAACTCGCCGATTTAGAAGCTTTACATGCCAAGTGGATGATTCACGTCGAAGACGTATTTAAAGAGCTTGACGGGCGCCATTACCACGAAGCGGAAGTCCTTGATGTGGTGGTGGGTAAGGAAGCAGAGACAACCACAAAAATGGTCGACAGCTTGTTGACTGACGTGGGGAAGTTCACTGAAGCAGCGGTTATCGATATTGAAGAAAAGGCTGTCGTCTTAGAGCTCGTCGTCATCGCTTCTGTGATTGTTGCGCTAATTGTCGCCATTATCATGTCTAAGATGATTCTCAACCGGATCTATGAAGGCTTGAATAAGGTATCTGCGGCGCTTTCAGTGCAAGCTGATGGTGATTTCAGCAAACCCACCGTGGTGGATGAGCCCGGCATTATCGGTGAGTTACAGAAAAACCTCGAAGGCACCCGTCAAAGCACCAACGGCATGATTGCCAAAGTCGCGCAGGAAGTTTCTGATGCAGTAAATCTGCTGGATGAGGCGGCGCAGGCTGTGAAGCGAAATTCGGATGCGCAAAGCGGAGAGATCTTGCAAGTCGCCACAGCAGTCAACGAGATGTCAGCGACGGCGCAGGAAATTGCTAACAATGCCACTCAAACTCAGCAAGCGACCGAAGAAGCCTCGGGTAAATCATCTGAATGTATGCGCATCAATGATGAGGCGGTTAGCCAAACCCAGCAACTGATTGAAAGTCTGACCCAAAGCAGTGCGGCGCTGACAGAGCTGGAGAAAAACAGTGCCAATATCACCTCTGTTTTGGACGTGATTAAAGGAATTGCCGAGCAAACCAACCTATTGGCGCTGAACGCAGCCATTGAGGCGGCGCGCGCAGGCGAACAGGGGCGTGGTTTTGCTGTTGTGGCAGACGAAGTACGAAGCCTTGCGCAGCGCACTCATGATTCGACTTCAGAGATTGAAACCATGATTGCCCAGCTCACCAGCGTGACGAAAGAAGCCGTCGACACCATGCAGCAAAGCTGTGAAATGGGTGATAAGACCATCGAGCTTTCTCATCAATCAGCTGATCTTCTAAACCAGTCGAGCGAGGCGACGTCCCGCGTTACTGACATGAATCTTCAGGTCGCGAGTGCCGCGGATGAACAAAATGGCGTGGTGGAAGAAGTGAACGTGAACGTCAGCAAGATAAGTGATATGGCCAATGAAAGTGCTCATCAAGTGGCCGGATTGGTGAATGCGACAGATAAGCTGAATGTGATTGCGAAAAACCTTCGTGTCTCGGTAGGGATGGCTTCCTGATAACCACGTAGATGAAACCAAAAAAGCAGGCGAAGGCCTGCTTTTCTTTTTTAGAGTCCACCTTCAAAGCCAAGCTGTCGCCAGGCTTCATAGCAAATGACTGCCACCGAGTTTGCCAGATTCAGACTTCGGCTGTCCGGCACCATAGGAACGCGGATGCGGTGATCCGGTGTGAAGGCGTTGCGAACCTCATCTGGCAGGCCGCTGGTTTCCGAGCCGAACAGAAACACATCGCCCGCTTGATAGCTGACATCAGAATGCGGGCGGCTGCCTTTCGTCGTGCAGGCAAAAATACGGCGCTCACCCATGGCTTCGAGAAACGTCGCATAGTCAGGATAAAGGGTGACATTGGTCAGGTCGTGATAATCGAGCCCAGCACGGCGCAGTTTCTTCTCTTCGAAGTCAAAACCCAGTGGTTCAATCAAATGGAGTTTGCAGCCTGTATTAGCCGCGAGACGAATGATATTGCCGGTGTTCGGGGCAATCTGGGGTTCATGAAGCGCAATGTGAAACATGGAAGCAGGCTCGCCGTAAAAAGAAAAACGCAGTATAGCGGGCGAGAAAGGTCGGATAAAGAAACAAAAAAGGAGAAGCCTTGGCTTCTCCTTTCGGTTCAGAACGGGTCTGAATTACGCTTTTGCTGCCGCCGCTGCTTTTGCGATAGCTGCAAAGCTTTCTGCGTTCAGTGCTGCGCCACCAACCAGTGCACCGTCGATGTCTGGTTGTGCGAAGTACGCTTCTGCGTTTTCTGGCTTAACAGAACCGCCGTATTGGATAACAACGTTCTTCGCCACTTCTTCGCTCTTCGCTGCGATGTGTGCACGGATTTCAGCGTGGATGCGTTGTGCATCTTCAGCAGTCGCTGCTTTACCGGTACCGATTGCCCAGATTGGCTCGTACGCGATAACAGCGCCGTTCAGTGCTTCAACACCTTGAGTGTTGATCACAGCGTCAAGTTGACGTGCACACACTGCTACGGTTTCGCCCGCTTCGTTTTGTGCTTCAGATTCACCGATACACAGAACAGGAACCAGACCGTGCTCTTTCAGGAATGCAAATTTCTTCGCTACGTACTCGTCAGATTCTGCGTGGTAATCACGACGCTCTGAGTGACCGATGATGATGTGAGTCGCACCGAAGTCTTTCAGCATTTCCGGAGAAATGTCACCAGTGAACGCGCCGCTAGCGTTAACGTCAACGTTCTGAGAGCCCAACAGGATTTTGCTTTCTGCTTTGCCCAGCAGCTGCTCTGCCAGATCCAGGTACATCACTGGTGGTGCAATCGCTACGTCTACACCTTCAACGCCAGCAAGTTGTGCGTCCAGACCTTTGATCAGATCTGCTACCATGGCTTTACTGCCGTTCAGTTTCCAGTTACCCATTACCAATGGACGGCGCATAGGGAATTCCTCCGTAATCCAATTATCGAAATTCAGTTTCGGCAACGATAACAGCAGCGCTGTCAGCGTTTCCTGTCCAAAATCATAAATGCCATCGTTTGTACTCGTTTTGCGCGCAAATGTGAACCTTTGAGTAACAAAATTTCGTTATAAATTTTCGGATTAGCACTTGCGAGTGAAAGATGGCGTGGTGTGATCTGAGGAGAATATTCTTCTCTTTAGTAACAATCGTCCGAAATGCTGCGGTAAAGTGGCTCATTATCGTAACAAGGAGTGAGTTATGCCTCATATTGTCATGGAGTACAGTGACCCGGTTTCAGAGCGGGTCAGCATTGGACAACTCTTGGAAGATTTGCATCAGACCGCCATTGGCAGCGGCATCTTTGATGTCAGTGACGTTAAATCACGCGCCTATGCCTGCCATGATTGGCTGGTTGCGGATAAGGATGATGAGGAAAACTTCATCCACGTCACTTTGTGGCTGTTGGACGGGCGCGATGAAGAGCAAAAGCGAAACCTCAGCCATGCCTTTTTGGATGTGATGCAGCAGCATGCGCCGGAGGTGGCGAGCTTAACGGTGGATGTCAGGGATATGGACAGACGCTGGTACGCGAAAGTAAAACGCGAGGTTTAATACCAATCGTAGTAAATATCTGCTCATCCTAGCTTGTTAAAATGTTCGATAACTGCGTTGGAAAATTTGATTGTAGAATAACTACTTATCGAAATTTTCTGCCTTGTTCTCGAGCATTTTTCCTGCGCTATTTCTGATCACCTACTTACTGTGATTGGTATAATGCGCGATAAGGCAAAAAAAGGTGGCGGTGGCGGACCACCGCTCAAAAACTGAGTTAGCCTTCAATCGCAACGGTTGCTTCGTTACGTTTCGGGTGCAATGTAGTGACGGTTGCGCTTCGCTCAGTTAAAGCTGTTGGGTTATTGATGGCGGTTGAGAAGCGATCAAACTGACGCATCAACTCTTTCATCAACAACGCATTCACGTGGTTTGGGTTTTTCCCCGACGCGATTACACGGTTAATGTGACTCATCTGTGCGCGCAGTTTTGGCTGCATGCTTTCGCTCGCGCTCTCAATGAGCTCTTCGCTCATTTCAATCCTCAGCGCTTCCAGTGCTTGTGGATCGTTTTCTGCTAACGCTTTTAATTCGTCAAATGAAGGCAACGTTTTCATGGCATTACTCCTCTGGCTGCGCATGACTTGCCTTTGACTATACGGTTAAAAAATGAGCGATCAATCACACTAATGACTCACAAGTGAGACATTAACTGTTAATGGGTTGGGTGTGTTTTGAGAGTGATACAGGTAATTGGTTGATTGTGACCCAAAACACGACATACGGTAATTTGGAGTCTCACGGTTGAGAATTTGCGTAAAAGTGGGTGATTTTTTCTTGGGGAGGGAAAAACGGACGTTTTTCCCAGAGAATTAGACAAGTGGTTGTGTGCTTGCCTTACCAATATTGTTCTGTCGTGATGTTGCCGGGCTTACGGCGCAGATTTTTCTCTAACCCTTTTTCAATCAGGATGGCACGCACGTCTTTGACCATTTGCGGGTTACCGCAAAGCATCACCTGACTTTTTTCCTGCGTCATCGTAAGACCAACCATTCTTTCTAGCAGGCCATCTTCAAGGGCATGTGTGATCCTGCCTGACAACGCGCCGGCTTTTGGTTCGCGGCTGACGAACGGCTGGACGATGATTTGATCGCTGCGTTTTTGCTTCAGCTCGTTTATTTCTGCTTGGTAGCTGAGGTCTGCCGAGAAACGCACCGCATGCACCAGTACGACCTTACGAAAACGCTGCCATACCTCATCTTCTTGCAGGATTGACAGGAAAGGCCCAATGGCTGTCCCGGTGGAAAGCATCCAGAGGTCTTCGCCCTCGGGGATTTCTTCCAGCGTAAAAAAGCCGCTGGCTTCTTTGGTGATGAGAACCGTGTCCCCCGTTTCCAGTGCATGAAGCCTTGGAGATAAGAGGCCATCGGCTACGCGGGTGGCATAGATTTCAAGGTGTTTGCTGTTGGGTGGATTGACGAAGGAGTAGGCGCGCTGAATGATTTTGCCGTCGATTTCCAGCCCAAGCTTGGTAAATTGCCCGGCAGTAAAGGCGTCGACTTCTGCGTCGAGGACGAGGCTGAACAGATCTTTATTCCAGCGACGATTTTCTATAACTTCCGCTTTGATCCAGGTAGCCATACATCCTCCTCAAAAGTCAGTTTTTTATGCGCATTACTCTCGTGCTTGAACCCTGTAAGTACAACGACGTTGCCCTTCAATAATGTGCTCTTCACGCGTGACCAGATACTCATCACCCAGTACAGTGCGGAAAATATTTTTCTCTGATTTACACAATGCCGGACAGCGTTTTGCAGCCTGACAGATAGGGCAGTGGTTTTCGATCAACAGGAAACCTTCCTCTATTTCCTGAAGCTCGGCCATGTAACCTTCGCTCTCTCTAAGATACGCCAAGGTTTCAAGTTTAGCCTTTAAATTGTGGCAATCTTTGAGCGCGTCGCGGTAATGCTGCAACGTTTTTTCTTCACGTTGCTGAATGACTTTCTTTAGCCCGGCTTCGCCAAACAGGGACTCCACGGAGTCGATGACGGAAATCGCGAGATCGCCATGACTGTCTGCAAAACGGCGATGTCCTTCTGCGGTCAGCGACCAATGGCGCGTCGGGCGGCCAACTTTGACGCGAATATCACTAAAATCCAACAGGCCTTCGTCTTCCATGGCCTGAAGGTGCTGGCGAATGCCCATGGTGGTTAAGCCCATTTCATCTGCCAACACTCGCGCACTTACTGCGCCTTCACGTTTTATCTTGTGCAGGATTTTATCGACTGTTTTCATCGCATCTTCGTCACTGATTTGGATACTTCATTATGCGGGGATGTGGGTAAATAAAGCAATGTCTTTACTTATTTAATGCTAATTCAGTGGAGCGAGGCGCTCTATTTCAGTAACGAAAAATTCAGCGGCGTAGTCCGTGTCGTCAAAGTGAGAAGCACTGTCACATCCTTAAAAATCACACCTGAAAGTCAACTGATCGCATAAGGTCGTGGTACGAAGGTGTATTTCCCTGTCTAGACTCTCCCGATGTTTTGAGAATTCAGGTTATCTGTTCTCAGTTTTTGGCGGTCGCAGGAGGTCGCATGACGGAGCAAAAAAGTTTCCCTGTTAAAAATCTTGTCATTCTGGCTGGGATTGCCGTGATAATGGCGATTGCCGCCTATTTCTATATTCGTCATCAAGAGCAGTATCCCAGCACTGACGATGCCTATGTGCATGGCCACATTCTTTACATCGCGCCCCAGATAAGCGGTCAACTTACGGAAGTGAATGTGGTTGATTTTGACCATGTCGACAAAGGACAGGTGATTGCCCGGATTAATCCTTCGCCTTATCAAGCCAGAGTCGAGCAGGCTAAGGCTGCATACGAAAACGCAGTGGCTGCCAACAAAGCAACCAGCGATGCGATTGTGGGGGCGAGTGCGCAAATCCAGTCTGCCTCCGCACAGTTGAATGACACCGAAGAGAAGTACCGACGCAATATGGCGTTAGTGGAGCGTGGTGTGCTACCAAAACAGTCCGGTGATGATTTAAAAGCAGAACTGGCCGCCGCGAAAAACAACCTCGACGCCGCACGGGCAAGGATGTCTCAACTTATTAATGAGCAGGGTGCATCCGGTACTGAAGCCCCCGCGGTGCGCCAGGCGGCAGCTGCACTTTCAGAAGCGTCTTTAAATCTTTCCTACACCACGATTATTGCGCCGACTTCCGGAACGCTGGGGGATGTCAAAGTGCGTCCGGGCAGTGTGGTTGCGCCGGGACAGTCCTTAATGCCGATGATTGAGGATAATTCCTTCTGGGTGGAGGCCAATTACAAAGAAGATGCGCTGGGTTATATCCAACCTGATATGACGGCCACGATCGTGTTGGATATGTACTCTGATGTGACCTTCAAAGGCGTGGTGCAGGCGATTTCGCCGGCAAGTGGTACCTCTTTTTCTCTGTTGCCGCCGGAAAATGCCACCGGGAACTGGGTGAAAGTACCGCAACGATTTCCAGTGAGGCTAACGATAACGAGAGAGACTGGCGAGCCGCCACTGCGGGTTGGGGCGAGTGCGACCGTAATCATTGATACCCTTGCGAAGGCGAAAGCCAATGACAGCCAACAGTGATGTTTCTCCGCAGCCGATGGAGGCTGGCAGTGCGAGGTTGATGGTCACTTTGGCGGTGATGCTCTCCGCCATCATGGTGTTGCTGGACATGACCATCGCCAATGTGTCGTTGCCGCATATGATGGGCGCGCTGGGTGTGACCTCTGAGCAGGTGACCTGGGTATTGACCTCTTATTCAATGGCAGAGGCGATATGCATTCCTCTGGCGAGCTACCTCAGCCTGAAATTCGGTGTGCGTAAGCTGCTTTTGGTGTCCGTCGCGGGATTTATTACGACTTCTGCACTTTGTGGGCAGGCGGACACCCTGACTGAAATGATCATTTTCCGCATCATGCAGGGTGCGTTTGGGGCGGCGGTTATCCCTCTATCGCAATCCATCATGGTACAGATTTATCCCAAAGAAGAGCGCGGTAAAGCGATGGCGCTCTTTTCTGTCGGCGTTTTACTGGGGCCCATTCTTGGCCCCACGGTGGGCGGACTGATCACTGAGAACATGGACTGGCGATGGATTTTCTACGTTAACGTGCCAATTGGGGCGCTATGTCTATCACTCCTCTATTTCTTTGTGCACCTAGATGGCCGGGGTAAAACTACTGTCGACTGGCCCTTGGTATTTGGCATGGCCATCGGTATTGGGCTTTTGCAGATGGTGCTTGAGCGCGGTAATGAGGATGGCTGGTTTAGTTCAAACACGATCTTGTTCTCTTTGGTCATTGCTGTACTGGCCTGGGCGTTTTTCCTGATACGCTCGTTCCGCACCAAAGGCGAAATCGCGCCAATGTGGCTACTCAAAGACAGGAACCTATTGCTGTCTTGTATTGTGATGACGGGTTTTTCGATGGGCATGTTCGGTATCACCCAACTGCAGCCGATGATGCTTGAGCAACTGTTGAATTACCCAGTGGATACCACGGGCTTTGTGATGGCGCCGCGGGGGCTTGCATCAGCAATTGTGCTGCTCTCTATCTCCCGGATTATCGACCGTTTGGATCCGCGAATGCTGATAGTGATTGGACTGGTTCTGAATGGTATCGGTAGCTTTATGATGATGCGCTATTCGCTCGATATCGATATCTACTGGGTGCTGCTGCCAAGCATCATTCAGGGGGCTGGAATGGGCTTGGTATTTGCACCACTGAGCCAACTGGCATACGCGACACTCGCGCCAAATCATGCGGTGGGCGGGGCGGTGGTGTTTAATCTTTGCCGTACTTTGGGCGGCTCTTTCGGTATCTCTATCGTGAACACCTACTTCAGCCGTATCCAGCAAAAAGAGTGGAACTCTCTGGGTGGTGGGATCACGCCCGAAAACCCGGTGGTTCAGCAATTTGCGGCCGCGCAGGGACAGTCGGTCACGGATCCGGGGTTTATTGCGACGGTGACCAATATGCTTCACCAGCAATCGACGTTGCTTGCGTTCGTCTACACCTTCGGATTTATTATGGTGTCATACTTCTTTTTGGTGCCTTTATTGGCGCTGTTCAAAAAAGGCGATAAACGGGAAGGTGGTTTGCCAGGTGGCCATTGAGTGTTCTGGCCGACAACAAAAAAGCACGCCTAGACGTGCTTTTTTTTCGGTTTATCGCTGCAATTACAGGATGTTTGCTTTCACTGCGTCGTCTTTACGATCCAGATAGTGGATAGACTTGATACGGCGGATAGTGCGGCACTTACCGCGGATCAGCAGGGTCTCTGTGGTCGCGATGTTGCCTTTGCGGGTGATGCCTTCCAGCAGATCGCCTTTGGTGATGCCTGTCGCTGAGAAAATCACGTTGTCGCTGCTCGCCATGTCTTCCATCTTCAGGCGGACATTGGTTTCGATGCCCATCTCTTTGCAGCGCTCGATTTCCAGTTCACCCATGCGGCGGCTTTCTTCGTTGTCTTCTTTCACTTCATGGCGAGGAAGAAGGCGGCCATTCATGTCACCGCCCAGTGCGCGGATAACCGCTGCAGACACTACACCTTCCGGTGCGCCGCCGATGCCGTACATCACATCTACTTCACTGTCTGGCATACAGGTCAGGATAGAAGCCGCCACATCGCCGTCAGGAATCGCGAAGACCTTGATGCCCATTTGCTGCATTTCGCGGATGGTGTCGTCGTGGCGTGGCTTTGCCAGCGTCGTGACAACCAGCTCGTCCAGTGATTTACCCAGCGCCTTGGCAATGTTGATGAGGTTGTCGCGAAGCGGCAGTTCAATGTTGATCACGCCTTTGGCTTCTGGGCCAACCACCAGTTTTTCCATGTACATGTCTGGGGCTTTCAGGAAGGTGCCTTTCTCGCCTGCTGCCAATACCGCCAGCGCGTTGGACTGACCCATTGCCGTCATACGGGTACCTTCGATTGGGTCAACCGCGATATCTACCGCGTCGCCACCCAGTCCCACTTTCTCACCGATGTAGAGCATTGGCGCTTCGTCGATTTCGCCTTCACCGATAACAATTTCACCTTCAATGTCGGTTTTGTTCAGCAAAACGCGCATCACTTCTACGGCAGCGCCATCAGCGGCATTTTTGTCACCGCGGCCAAGCCACTTGTAACCCGCCAGTGCTGCGCCTTCTGTGACGCGTGAAAAAGCCATCGCTAAATCGCGTTTCATCTTAACTCCAGAGAATTTAATACATGAAAGTGGGGCGTTGCCGACATCTTTGAGCGGCAACGAAAAATCTCGGCGCGGATTCTACCATAAGGGAAAAGGAAACGTTTGCGTTTTTGAGACGAAGGCGCGCCCCTCCGATGGAAAGGCGCGTCAACAAAAGGTTATGGCTGCTCCCAGCCTTTGGCGCACTCGACTGCCCGCTGCCAGCCGCGATGGCGGCGCTCGCGTTTGCCGTCGTCTGCGCAAGGCGTAAACACGCGGTCAATCTGGGCTTTGTCTTTCAGCTCATCAATCGAACCCCAGAAACCCACGGCAAGGCCAGCAAGGTAGGCCGAACCCAGTGCGGTCACTTCGGTGACTTTCGGGCGCTGCACTTCGGTGTTCAGCACGTCGGACTGGAACTGCATCAGGAAGTTATTTGCCACCGCGCCGCCGTCGACTTTCAGAAAATCGAGTTTGATGCCGGAGTCTGCTTCCATCGCAGTCAGTACATCGAGAGACTGGTAGGCGACACTTTCCAGTGTGGCGCGGATGATGTGGTTGGAGTTCACGCCCCGGGTAAGACCAACGATGGCACCGCGCGCGTACGGGTCCCAATGTGGTGCACCCAAACCGGTAAAGGCGGGTACCACATAAACGCCATTGCTGGTGTCGACCTTGGTGGCGAAGTATTCAGAGTCGCTGGCGTCTGTAATGAGCTTCATTTCATCACGTAGCCATTGGATGGATGCGCCGCCCATAAACACGGCACCTTCCAGCGCATACGCCACTTCGCCTTTCGGGCCACAGGCTAATGTCGTCAGCAAACCATTGTGAGAGGTGACTTTCTCCTTGCCGGTGTTCATCAGAAGGAAACAGCCAGTACCGTAGGTATTTTTCGCCTGACCGGCTTCCACACACATCTGACCGAACAGTGCTGCTTGCTGATCCCCTGCGATCCCGGCGATCGGGACGCGGGTGCCGCCTTTACCGCCGAGGTTAGCCTGACCATAGACTTCAGAAGAGGACTTTACTTCCGGCATCATGGAAAGCGGAATATCCAGCGCTTTGAGCAGGGTTTCGTCCCACTCGAGCGAGTTAATATTAAACAGCATGGTGCGGCTGGCGTTGGTGTAGTCAGTGACGTGGACGCGTCCTTGAGTCATCTTCCAAATCAGCCAGGTATCGACGGTGCCAAACATCAGATCGCCGTTTTTCGCGAGCTCGTGCGCCCCATCAACATGGTCAAGAATCCATTTAATTTTGGTGCCAGAGAAATACGGGTCGACAACCAAGCCAGTATTGTCGCGAATGTACTCTTCATAACCGTCGGATTTAAGCTGCTCACAAATCGGTGCAGTGCGGCGGCACTGCCAGACAATGGCGTTATAAATCGGCTTGCCGGTGTGGCGATTCCAGACAATGGTGGTTTCACGCTGGTTGGTAATACCAATGGCGGCGATTTCATCGGAGCGTATTCCCACTTTGCCCATGGCTTCGACCAGTGTTGAGGTCTGAGTGGCGAAGATTTCCAACGGGTCATGCTCAACCCAGCCGGACTCAGGGTAGATTTGGGTGAATTCGCGTTGGGCGACCGTCACGATATTGGCATCGTGGTCAAGGATAACGGCTCTTGAGCTGGTGGTTCCCTGATCGAGGGCGACAATATATTTCGGTTCGGTGCTCATGAAATCTCCTCGCTGTTTTCTTAAAGCATAGCGTTTTAATGTTCATTACTTTATCGGCGAAACAGTTTTCGGAAAGTGGCGGGCAAGCAAAATGTGCGTTCGCTCATTATTTGTTCGTTTGGTGAGCGTTTTCGCGCATTGGATGCTTAGAAATGAGAAAGCAGACGGTGAGATTCCCAGAAAAGAAAAAGGCTGACAGCAAAGTGTCAGCCCGGCCGAGTTCGGCAAGTCTTGGAGTAATCCAAGAGAGATACGATCGCCATTACCCTAACACGGGTTGAGTGAATAGAAATTGCTTGTGATCGCATTTTTAGTCATTTTTGTGAGTGGCAAAGCATAATCATAAAGAATCAATGGGTTAGGAATTCGCATAAATGGTGATTTTTTGTCCGCTTGTGACCGAAATAGGAAATCCGAAGGTGCGACTCATGTCATGGGCAGTTAGAATAGCTCTTTGGGACGCACAAGGCGTGAAACCAGAGATGGCGAGCCTTGGCGAGAGAATTGATAAGTTGGAACACATAGGTGGCCTTGATGTCATTGGAAATTTTAGAGCAGCTTGAAGCCAAGGTTCAGATGGCAGTAGACACAATTTCTCTGCTGCAGATGGAAATCGAAGAACTGAAAGAGAAGAACGAAACACTGAGCAGTGAATCAAACACGATCCGTGAAAGCCGTGAAGCGCTGGAGCAGGAAAATGCTCGCCTGAAGGCGGATCAAGAAGCATGGCAACAACGCATTCGCAGCCTGCTTGGCAAAATTGAAGAAGTCGAATAAGCCAAAACAAAAACAGAGCCTTAAGGCTCTGTTTTTCTCTCTGCGTGAAGCCGCGAATTACTCGATATCAATCGCTTCCTGAGAAAGGATAACGCCTGTGGTATCTGCATACAGGTGGTCTTCCGGCAAGAAAGTCACGCCACCGAAATTCACGGGCACATCCACTTCACCAATACTTTGGCTGTCAGCTCCCACCGGAATGGATGCCAGCGCCTGAATACCGATATCCAGTTCGTCAATGGTATCGACATCGCGTACACAACCATACACCACAATGCCTTCCCAGTTGTTGTCCGCAGCCATGGCAGCAATGTCTGCATCAACCAATGCACGGCGCAGTGAGCCGCCACCGTCAACGAGCATCACACGGCCTTCGCCGTCCTGCTCGGCCACTTCACGAATCAGTCCATTGTCTTCAAAGCATTTGATGGTAGTTACCTGACCACCGAAGGAGCTACGGCCACCGTATGAACTCATCATCGGTTCAAGAACATCAACCTGATCCAGGTACATGTCACACAGTTCAGAGGTATTGTATTCCATAGTCAGACTTCTCTTAGGCTATTGGGGCTGAATCGTTGTGGCGCCAAGATTGGGCTTCGCGTCACCCTCAGCAAAAAAGTATACGACAAGCTAAGGCTTTGCAATGACTCACGGCACAATTCATCAGGCAGCTTGTCATCACCTTTGTCACTGTATCAACTAATTAAGATGCCTGCCGCAAACAAGACGTTAGTTAGCAGTGCGAGTTTTACAATATCACCCATCATTGGACGAAGGGTTTCACCATCCGGCGATTGCCAAACGGCAAGGCCGTGTTTTGCTGCCAAAGGCAGTGCTAACAGGAACAGCCAACCTGACCAACCCACAGGTTGAAGCAGTGAAAAGAGGGCAAAGCTTGCGAAGGCAGTGGCGAGCAAGACCTGATGATAAGCTCGGCCCCATTTTGGTCCCATTCGGACTACCAAGGTGTGTTTGCCGCAGGCGCGATCATTATCAATGTCGCGCAGATTGTTGATGTTCAGTACGCCGACGGCCAATAAACCACACGCCGTGGCAGGCAGCAGAACGACGGAATTTAATGTGCCTGCTTGCAAATAATAGGTACCAGCCACGCCGAGCCAGCCAAAGAAAATCAATACCGACAGGTCGCCCAACCCTTTGTAACCATAAGGCTTGTTCCCCACGGTGTAGCAAATGGCCGCGACAATCGCGAGCGCGCCAAGGCCGATAAAACTGAGGATGTCAGCGGTTTTGTCGAATGCCGTCAGCACCAGTGCTGCGCCCACGACGATAGTCAGGACCACGTTGAGAATCATGGCCTTTTTCATCGTGGCTGGCGTAACAAGGCCTTGCTGAATCGCACGTTTAGGACCAAGACGGTCATCATTATCTGTGCCTTTGATGGCATCACCGTAATCGTTGGCAAGGTTCGACAGGATCTGCAGAAGCAGCGCGGTCACCAGTGCCAACACCGTGAGGGTGATGGAAAACTGCGAGGTCTGCGCTGCTACAGCACTGCCACACAGAATGCAGGCTATCGCCAGTGGCAAGGTTTTCGGACGGGCGGCGTCGAGCCAGGTTTTGAAAGTAGATGCGGACATATCGCCTTGGCATTGAATGATTTAAAGCAGGTCACATTATTGGTGTTTTTGTAGCAGGGGGCAATGCTAATACCAATCGTAGTAAATATCTGCTCATCCTAGCTTGTTAAAATGCTCCATAACTGCGTTGAAAAATTTGATTGTAGAATAACTACTTATCGAAATTTTCCGCCTTGTTCTCGAGCATTTTTCCTGCGCTATTTCTGATCAGCTACCTACTGTGATTGGTATAATCCCGGATGTGGTGTCTCCAGATACGAGAAAGGGCAGCGATATGCTGCCCTTTGATTCACTTTACCGGAACAATTACAGGATGAAGCGGCTCAGATCTTCGTCGTCGACCAGCTCTTCAAGGTGACTGCGCACGTATTCGGAGTTGATTTCGAAAGACTCACCGCCACGCTCGCTTGCGTCGAAGGAGATTTCATCCACCAGACGCTCCATCACAGTGTGAAGACGACGGGCACCGATGTTCTCGGTTTTCTCGTTCACACGCCAAGCCGCATTGGCGATCTCTTCGATGCCATCTTCGGTGAAGGTCAGGTTCACTTCTTCGGTACCCATCAGTGCTGAATATTGCGCCGTCAGGGAAGCATTAGGTTCAGTCAGGATGCGTTTGAAGTCAGATGCAGTCAGCGCTTCCAGCTCAACGCGGATTGGCAGACGACCCTGAAGCTCCGGGATCAGATCTGACGGAGAGGCTACCTGGAATGCACCCGATGCGATGAACAGGATGTGGTCAGTTTTCACCATGCCGTGCTTGGTAGAGACGGTGCTGCCTTCTACCAGTGGCAGCAGGTCACGTTGCACACCTTCACGGGAAACGTCTGGACCTGAGCTTTCACCGCGTTTACAAATTTTGTCGATTTCGTCGATGAATACGATACCGTTGTTTTCCACTGACGCGATGGCCTGATCTTTCAGCTCTTCCTGATTGACCAGCTTCGCTGCTTCCTCTTCGGTTGCAGCCTTCAGCGCGTCTTTCAACTTCATCTTGCGCTTTTTCGCTGTGGTGCCGCCACCCAGATTTTGGAACATGCTCTGCAGCTGGTTGGTCATTTCTTCCATACCAGGAGGTGCCATGATTTCCATGCTCATCTGTGGAGCCGCCAGATCGATCTCGATTTCTTTATCGTCCAGTTGGCCTTCACGGATTTTCTTACGGAAGCTTTGGCGGGTTGAAGAGTCTGCTTTTGGCTCTTCATTCTGGCCCCAAGCGTCACGTGGCGGTGGAAGAAGTACATCGAGAATGCGCTCTTCTGCCAGCTCTTCCGCGCGGAATTTCACTTTTTCCATCGCCTGCTGGTGGGTCATTTTGATGGCCACATCCGTCAGATCGCGGATGATGGTTTCAACTTCTTTACCCACATAGCCCACTTCGGTGAACTTGGTGGCTTCGACTTTGATGAACGGCGCATTTGCCAGTTTGGCCAGACGGCGGGCAATTTCGGTTTTACCAACACCGGTTGGGCCAATCATCAGAATGTTTTTCGGGGTCACTTCTACGCGCAGATCTTCATTGAGCTGCATGCGACGCCAGCGGTTACGCAGTGCGATAGCAACGGCGCGCTTGGCTTTGTCCTGACCGATAATGTGTCGGTCAAGCTCGGAAACGATTTCACGTGGGGTCATTTCAGACATGCTTTGGATCCTGTCTTAATAATCGAGTTCTTCAACGGTGTGGTGCTGGTTGGTGAACACACAGATGTCCCCCGCGATGGTCAGCGACTTTTCAGCGATTTCGCGTGCATCCAGCTCAGTATTTTCAAGCAGTGCAGTGGCTGCTGCCTGTGCGAAGTTGCCGCCTGAACCAATCGCAATCAGATCGTGTTCTGGCTGAACCACATCACCGTTACCTGTGATGATCAGCGACGCGGTTTCGTCTGCGACTGCCAGCAAAGCTTCAAGGCGACGCAGTGCACGGTCAGTACGCCAGTCTTTAGCCAGCTCTACTGCCGCTTTGGTCAGGTGACCCTGATGCATTTCCAGTTTGCGCTCGAAGCGTTCGAACAAGGTGAATGCGTCAGCCGTACCACCGGCAAAACCTGCCAGTACCTTGTTGTTGTACAAACGGCGAACTTTACGGGCATTGCCCTTCATGACCGTATTACCCAGTGACACCTGGCCATCACCGGCGATCACTACTTTGCCGTTGCGGCGAACAGAAACGATAGTTGTCACGGAAGAACCTCTACTTTTCTCTCTGGTTATTACCAGTATGGGTTGTTACTGCAGAGGTGGGGACGGGGATAAATAAATTCAAGGGTAAAGCCATCGAGATTATGGCTTTACCCTTCAAGTGTTCAGAATCAGTTCAGGCTTGGGGAAATCAGTTCCAATACCAGATAGCACAAGGCTCGATACCTGCGCGGCGAAGCAGGTTACGATCGCGCTCTGCTTCACGCTTCATCGGATAAGGACCAAGTACCACACGGTACCAGAGGCCTTTTTCACCCTGACTGGTTTTGATATGGCTTTCGAGGCCCTGGAACGCAATCATGGCTTTGCGCTCGTCAGCCTGACTGGCACTGCGGTAAGCACCGCACTGCATCAAATAAGGTCGGCTGGAAAGTTCTGGCTCGCTCGCCTCAACTTTCACTTCTTTGTTTTCCAGCTCTTCAATGTAGCTCCACTTCTCCTCAGGTTTTGGCGGGATCACTTTCTCGTCTTTATTCTGAGGTTTAACGGCTGGCTTCACCGGTTTGGTTTCAACAACAGGTTCTGCGGGTGGTTCACTGGTGGAAAGGTAATAGAGACCATAGCCAAAGCCTGCCACCAAGATCAGAGCGAGAAAAGCCCATTTGAAAGGGAAAGCAGGTTTAGGAGGCTGCTTCTTGGTGTTTCGGGTTGGTTTACGTGGTGCTTTGCCACGTTTGACATAATCTCTGGTTGCCACTGATTTTCGTGTCTTTTCTGCTCAATAAAGGCTATATGGTACTGGCTCGCGAACTCGCGCGCCAGTACCAGTCTGACCAGATTAGCGTGATGGTGGTGCCACACTCTCGCGGATAACGAGCTGAGCATCAAGAAGGCGTGAACCTGCTTGCACATCATTGCCTTTGAGGATTTTCAGCAGCATTAACATCGCCTGACGGCCAATGTCGTAGCGTGGCTGGGAAACCGTGGTCAGGGCCGGGTCGCAGTATTCTGCGAACTGGATGTCATCGAAGCCGACAATCGAAATGTCATGCGGCACGCGGAAACCCAGTCGTTTTGCTTGCTGCATAGCACCAATCGCCATCACATCAGAGTGACAGAATACCGCGGTCGGTGGGGTTGGCAGCGAAAGCAAGGTGGTCATTGCACGTGCGCCTGCAGCAAAGGTGAAATCACCGGTCACTGTGTATGCAGGATTGATGGTCACGCCACCACGGCGCAGCGCCTGTTGATAGCCCTGCACGCGGAACTGGGTGAGCGCAGCATCAGGATCGCCGGTGATCTGCGCGATCTGCTTGTGGCCTACCTGAGTCAGGTAGTTCACGGCTTCAAACGCTGCAGTCAGGTTATCGATGTGAACGGTAGGCAGTTCCAGTTCAGGTGCGTATTCACAGGCCATGACAAGTGGAGGCAGGTTTTTCTGCTCCGGTTTGCTGACGTCAAAAGGAAGATCAGTACCTAAAAGTAGCATGCCGTCAGCTTGCTTGGTGAAGACCAGATTAACGAACGAGCTTTCACGGCTTTCCTGTTGGCCACTGTCACCCAGCAGCACGAGATAGCCGTGCTCCATCGCCGCTTCTTCGATACCGCGGATGATCTCTGTAAAGTAGGGATCACAGATGTCAGGCACGATAGCCACGATGGTTTTTGATTCATTGCGACGTAAGTTTCTTGCCAGCGAGTTGGGGCTGTAGCCCGCTTCCATTACCGCTTGCTCAACTTTTTTTCGGGTAGACGCCGAGACTTTTTCCGGGTTCATCAGCGCGCGAGAAACCGTCGCCGTAGAGACGCCGGCCAGATGGGCAACATCCTTCATTGTCGCCATAGTGTAATTCCTCTTTCTCGTTATGATTGGCGATGCTTCCCAGATGACCGGGACCTTCAGCAACGGGACAATTTTTATCCACACGCCCTATCTTAATCCTATGGAGATGTATTAAACATGGTCATGTTAACAGTAATTGCAAGAATACCGTGATCTCGGTCGGTTTAAGTGAATGAAATTGCATTCAGCTCATATCTTGCGGTTCGATATCGAGTGACCAGCGGACTTTTTTAGACAGCGGCAACTGGCGTATCGCCGGGAGCGCCATGGTTAATCTTTGCTGCAAAATCCTGCGGTTAGGCGCTTGGAAAACCAGCTGCCAGCGAAAACGTCCCGCCCGGCGGTGCAATGGCGCTGGCGCTGGCCCCATGACTGCGCATTCATCTTCTGGGATTGGTGATGCATCAAGCACGGTTCTCGCCTGATGCAGAAACTGCTCTACTTCCCCACTGTGGTGGGATTCAGCACGGAGTAAGGCGAAGTAGCTGTAAGGTGGCAGATGCGCCATTTTACGTTCGTTTAACGCTTCAGCGGCAAAGCTGTCGTAGCCTTTGTGGATGAGTGACTGTAGCAGAGCATGGTCCGGGTGATGGGTTTGAAGTAATACATACCCAGGTTTGCTAGCGCGCCCTGCACGTCCTGCTACCTGAACAAACAGCTGTGCCAGACGTTCCGGTGCGCGGAAATCATTACTGAACAGGGCGCTGTCTACATCCACCAGAGCCACCAAAGTGACATCAGGAAAGTGATGGCCTTTCGCCAGCATCTGGGTACCAATGAGGATTTGGTACTCCTTGTTGTGAATGGCATTGAGGTAGGCTTCAAGCGCGCCTTTGCGACGTGTGTTATCACGGTCGATTCGGATGGTTTTGTATTCCGGAAACAGGGTTTCCAACTGGGCTTCCAACTGCTCAGTGCCCACGCCAACGCTGATTAATTGTGTTGAGCCACAACTTCCACATTGGTGCGGAATAGGGCGTTGCGATCCGCAATGGTGACAGCGAAGTTCATTGCTGCTCTGGTGTAGGGTGTAATAGGCGTCGCAGCGTTTACATTCAGCCAGCCAGCCACATTCATGGCACATCAATGCGGGGGCATAACCACGGCGGTTCAGGAACAGCATCACCTGATTGCCTTGAGAAAGGTGCTTTCTCATCTCGGCAATCAAAGGCGCTGAAAGTCCTGCTTCTAAATAAAGGCCGCGAATATCCAATACCCCGTTTTGGGTTTTCAGTGCATTTCCCGCGCGCACGGATAAAGTCAGATGGTGGTATTTACCGGTTTTGGCGTTGTGCAGGCTTTCAAGGCAAGGTGTGGCGGAGCCGAGCACAACAGGCACATTCTCTTCATGCCCACGCATGACTGCCAGATCGCGGGCGTGATAACGGAAAGAGTCCTGCTGTTTATAAGAGGCATCATGCTCTTCATCGACAACAATAATGCCGAGTGACTTACACGGCGAAAACAGGGCAGAACGGGTACCGATAATAATGGCTGCTTCATTATCTCGGGCTGCCAGCCAGGCGTTGAGGCGCTCGGTATCATTGAGCCCGGAGTGCATCACCACTACAGGTACATTGAAACGGCGTTTGAAACGGTTGATGGTTTGCGGCGTTAAGCCAATTTCGGGTACCAGAATGAGTGCTTGCTGACCGCGTTTTAGCACGGGCTCCAAAAGGTTCAGGTAGACCTCTGTTTTCCCTGACCCTGTGACGCCCTCTATTAAATAGCAGGCAAATTCCGGATTGGCATTGATAGTGGCAACTGCCATTGCCTGCTCGCTGTTGAGCCTTGGCTTGTCTTCCACGACTTCATAGCTTTGTTGCCAAGGCTTTGCTCGCTGCTCTTTCACCGCTTCAATCCAGCCTTTTTCTTCCACCGCTTTGAGAATGGTGGCGCTTAAGTCTTCTTCAAGCAGGTCGCTGTGCGTCATCGCGCCTTGGCGTAATAAGGTTAAAACACGTGCCTGTTTAGGTGCGCGGGTGAGGGCTGACAAAGGCTGCTCTTTCCCGGCTTCTGTCAGTTGCCAGCACTTTTCACAGTCTTTGACTGCAGGTTTGCCTTTTCGCAGTGCACCCGGCATCACAGTCGCCAGTGCATCACCTAATGGATACTGGTAGTAGCGGCTTGCCCAGTTCAATACCTTATATAAAGAAGGCGTCCAAAGCGGGGCGCTATCCAAAACCGCATTGATGGGTTTGATTTGCTCAAGCGGAAATTCAGAGGTGTCGGTCAATGCGACGACAATGCCCACTTTATATTGCTTACCAAACGGGACACGTACGCGACCACCCACAACTGGCATTTCATTATCAATGCGATAGTCGAAGGTTTTATGAAGCGGAACGGGCAGCGCCACCTGAGCAATCGTCGGGGTCATTGTGCGATAAGATCTTGGAATTCAAATAAGGTTGGCGACAGTGTACCCATGCTGCTGGCGGGCGAAAAGCACAGGGTGAAGATTCTTTGGCACTGCCCATTGAAAGTACATGGGAATGAATTGAACAAAAAAGTTGCGATCGCAGGTCACCTTGATTAGAATCCGCGCCTTACAAACAGTTTGTTAACGACGTGTGGTGCCCGATAGGCTCGGGAGAGCGACACGGCCTTAGATAAGAGGTAATCCCTATGAAAGCTGGTATCCATCCAGAATACGCTGCAGTAACTGCAAAATGTTCATGTGGCAACACTTTTGAATTCAAAACGACTCTGGGTAAAGACATCAACCTGGACGTATGTGACAAGTGTCACCCATTCTACACCGGTACTCAGCGTGTAGTTGACACTGGTGGTCGTGTTGACCGCTTCAAGAAACGTTTCGGCGTTCTTAGCAGCAAGTAATTGCGAATTTAATAAAAAAGGGTGCGTAAGCACCCTTTTTTTGTTGCCTGATACAGCTTGTAAGACCTTTTACACCCTTCAGTATAGGTAGACTATTACAGTTTATCCAAGCGAGTTTTGCCAACTTGGTTCAATCCTTACTAGCTCTGGCTTTCGCGCTGCGTTAACATTTTAAATTCCTTTATCTTCCGCCCAATGACCTGAAAGTGTCATAAGAAATGACGACACTTGTCTTTTATTTGAGTCCGCTAAACTCAATAGAGGAATAAGTCGTTGCCTGTGTGGAGATACAGGCAATGAGCGGGAAGATGCAACCCGGATAAACATGGGAATGCGCAAATTCCGCCACTTGTTGATTGTAATGCCCAGCTTGCGGGAAGGCAGTCAGCAAGATAATGGGGCAGGCAGAGGGCCCCTTATTATATTTAGCCAATAACAATTACAGTCAGGAACAATACATGTCTGAAGACAAACGCCAACAGGCGCTGGATTATCATGAATTTCCAGTGCCGGGCAAAATCTCCGTAGAACTCTCCAAACCCGCTGATACGGTAGAAGATCTGGCGCTGGCGTACAGCCCAGGTGTTGCTGAACCCGTCCGCGAAATCGCACAAGATGCCGACAACGTTTATAAATACACTGCAAAGGGCAACATGGTTGCAGTGATCTCAAACGGCACCGCGATCCTCGGCCTGGGCAACCTTGGCCCGCTGGCTTCCAAGCCGGTGATGGAAGGTAAGGCACTGCTGTTCAAACGTTTCGCTGGTCTCGATTCTATCGACATCGAAGTGAAACACCGCACTATCGAAGAGTTCGTCGATACGGTCGCGAACATCTCCGACACCTTTGGTGGTATCAACCTGGAAGACATCAAAGCACCAGACTGCTTTGAGATTGAAAAGCAGCTCATCGAGCGTTGTCATGTACCGGTATTCCACGATGACCAACACGGTACCGCGATCGTGACTGCCGCAGGTATGCTGAATGCGCTTGAGCTTCAGGGCAAAGACATCAAAGAGTCAGTCATCATCTGTCTGGGGGCAGGTGCTGCTGCAGTGGCGTGTATGGAGCTGCTCATCAAGTGCGGCGCGCAGCGTGAGAAAATCTACATGCTGGACCGCAAAGGCGTGATTCACACCCGTCGCGATGACATCAATGAATACAAGCAGCTGTTCGCCAACAACACGGACAAGCGTACGCTGGAAGACGTGATTGAAGGCGCGGACATTTTCCTTGGTGTATCCGGCCCGGATCTGTTGCCACCAGAAGCGCTGAAGCTGATGGCGGACAAGCCAATCGTGTTTGCGTGTTCAAACCCTGACCCGGAAATCAAGCCGGAGCTGGCACACGAAGTGCGTGATGACCTGATTATGGGTACTGGCCGTTCAGACTACCCGAACCAGGTGAACAACGTGCTTTGTTTCCCATTCATTTTCCGTGGCGCACTGGACGTTCGTGCCAGCCGTATCAACGATGAAATGAAACTGGCTGCGGTAGAAGCTATTCGTGCATTGGCGAAAGAGCCGGTACCGGAAGGCGTATTGAAAGCAGCACGTGTCGACAAACTGGAGTTTGGTAAGGAATACATCATTCCAAAACCAATGGATCCGCGCCTGCTGCCACGCGTGGCGAAAGCTGTTGCTCAAGCCGCGGTAGATTCAGGTGTCTCGCGTATTGAAATGCCGGAAAACTACATGGCAGATAAAGAAGCGTAATGGCGGCTTTATACTAAAAAAAACCAGCCAATCGGCTGGTTTTTTTGTTTGAATCTTTTCGAGAAGTTAACGAAATCAATACTCTTCTTCGTTAAACTCGATGCCCAATTCCTTCATAATGCGCTTAACTTCAGCTGGCACACTATCGCTTTTATCCTTGCGAATATCGTCGTCCGTTGGCAGTGGCTGTCCGGTGTAGGCATGCAGAAATGCTTCACAAAGCAATTCACTGTTGGTGGCATGGCGTAGATTGTTGACCTGGCGACGGGTACGTTCGTCGGTCAGGATTTTAAGCACTTTCAGAGGGATAGAAACGGTGATTTTCTTGACCTGCTCTTTCTTTTTACCGTGCTCGGCGTAAGGGTTAATATATTCGCCATTCCAGTCTGCCATTGTTCACCTTCTGTAGCAGTTTAGGGTCTAAAATCGCTGCCAACACGGGAAACAAGGTGCCCAAGTTGGATGAAACATAAATTCTAGCGATATTAACTGCTATATGTAAAGACATATAGACGTCTAGAAGTGTTGACGTCTCACGTTTGAAAAGGGTAAGGTTGACGAAATACCAATCAGGTCACGTTTTGATCTAAGATTGCGCCGAATACGATCTATCTTTTGACAGGGAAGCACGCCATGAGCGACAAGAAGTCCGCAACCATCGCCGTTCGCACCGGTATCACAACAGATTCACAACACCACGCCGTTGTGCCTCCACTGTATCTTTCGACCAATTACGAATTTCCTGAGTTTGGCGAAGTGCCGACTTATGACTATGCCCGTGGTGGCAACCCAACCCGATCTTTGCTGGAAAAAGCATTGGCCGATCTGGAAAACGGCTCAGGCGCTGTGGTCACTAACTGCGGCATGGCAGCCATTAACCTGCTGCTGTCACTGGTTTCGCCGGATGACCTGATTATCGCCCCGCACGATTGCTACGGCGGTACCTACCGTTTGTTCGATTCGCGTGCAAAGAAAGGCGCTTTCAAGGTGGAATTTGTAGACCAAACCGACGCAGCTGCACTGGACGCTGCGTTGGCGAAGAGCCCCAAGTTGGTGTGGTTGGAAACGCCGTCCAACCCACTGCTGCGCGTGGTGGATATTGCAGCCATCTGCGAGAAAGCCAAAGCTGTGGGTGCTTGGGTAGGGGTTGATAACACCTTCCTGTCCCCCGCTTTGCAGCAGCCACTAAACTTAGGCGCAGATTTTGTTGTTCACTCGACCACCAAATTTATCAACGGTCACTCAGACACCGTCGGTGGTGTTGTCGTGGCGAAAGAAGCCGAGCTTTATGAAGAGCTCAAATGGTGGGGTAACTGCATTGGGGCTACCGGTAACGCATTTGATAGCTACATGACACTACGTGGTCTTCGCACTCTGAACGCAAGAATGCGCCAGCATGAGGAAAACAGTGCAGAAGTACTGGAATACCTCAAGCAGGAATCTCTGGTGAGCACTATCTACCATCCGGCGCTGCCAACGCACCCGGGTCATGAGATTGCGAAGAAACAACAATCAGGTTTTGGCGGAATGTTGAGCTTTGAGCTTAAAGGCGATGAAAGTGAGCTGAAACTTTTCCTATCCTCCCTTAAGCTGTTCACTTTGGCGGAATCATTGGGTGGTGTGGAAAGTCTGGTGACCCATCCAGGCTCAATGACGCACCGCGCCATGTCGGACGAAGCGCAGGCAGAAGCGGGCCTGGCAGCCACACTGCTTCGCTTGTCTGTCGGTCTGGAAGATAAAGCCGACTTGGTTGCCGACCTGAAACAAGCATTCGATAGAGTAAGAGAGAGCCAGTAATGAGCGCGGTTGAAGTTGTATCACCCCAGCAGTCGCAAGCCCGACAGTTACATAAGTTCGGTGGCAGCAGCCTTGCCGATCCTGATTGTTTCCGCCGTGTCACACGCATTCTGGCACAATACAGCAGTGAAACAGACATTATTGTCGTTTCTGCAGCCGGCAAGACTACGAACCGCCTGATTGAATGGCTTGATTTGCTAACGAAAGATGGCCGTCTGGCGCACGAAGCGTTGCAGGGCCTGCGCAAATACCAGCAGGATTTGATTGAGAACCTGATTGAAGGTGAACAGAAACAACTGCTGGTGGACGAACTCTACGAAGATTTCAGCACGCTGGCACAAGCTGGTGAGCAGCCATTGACCCAAGCGCAACGAGCATGGGCACAAGGCTTTGGCGAGGTGTGGTCAGCGCGTTTACTGTCTGCATTGCTGACCCAACTTGAGCTGCCAGCCGTGAAGCTTGACTCCCGCTCTTTCCTGCGTGCGGAACGTGGCGCACAGCCAGAGGTGGATCGCGCAAGCTCGTGGCCGCTTCTAAAAGAACAACTGGTTCAGCACACCAAACGTCGCATTGTGATCACTGGATTCATGGCACGTAACACTGAAGGTGAAACCGTGCTGCTGGGGCGTAATGGTTCCGATTACTCAGCAACCATTATCGGTGCACTGGCAGATGTTAGCCGCGTGACCATCTGGAGTGATGTGGCGGGTGTGTACAGTGCGGACCCACGTATTGTCGGTGATGCCTGCCTGCTACCACTGCTGCGTCTTGATGAAGCAGCTGAACTCGCGCGCCTAGCAGCACCTGTGCTTCATACCCGCACGCTTCAGCCAGTAGCACAAAGCTGTATCGACCTGAATCTGCGTTGCAGCTATGACCCAGAGTCAGGTTCAACACGCATTGAACGCGTTCTGGCGTCTGGGCGCGGTGCGAAAATCATTACCTCATTGAGTGATGTCTGCTTGCTTGAACTGGATGTACCGCGTTCGCACGACTTTGATACCGCGCGACGTGATATCGAACGACTGCTGACCCGAAATCAAATTCAGCCGCTGGCGTCATCATTCAGTGCCGACCAACACCGTATCCAACTCGCTTACACTGGCGAAGTGGTGAACAGCGTGTTGGAGCAACTGCAAAACGCCGGCATTCCTGCCGATATCCGTCTCCGTGAAGGCTACAGCATGGTCGCAGCGGTGGGCGCAGGTGTCACGGCGAACCCTGTGCATTGCCACGGCTTCTATCAACAGCTTCGCAGCCAACCGATTGAGTTTATCTGCGAATCTGGTAGTGGCCTCAGTATCGCGGCAATCTTGCGTAAAGCGAACACTTCGGCGTTGGTGTCAGATATTCACCGCGCACTTTTCCAGGCGCAGCGTCGTATTGGTTTGGTGTTGCTGGGTAAAGGCAATATCGGTAGCCGTTGGCTGAACCTGTTTGCGGAGCAAAAAGCGGCACTCGAAAAACGCCATGGCATGAGCTTTGAGCTGATTTCGGTGCAAGACAGTGATAACCAGTGGGTCGACTTCGATGGTATTGATGCAGATAGCGTCATGACTCGTTTTGATGAAGTCGCCAAACCCTATGAAGGGAGCGATTGGCTGACGGCACTGCTCAATCATCCTTACGATGATATTGTCGTGCTGGACGTGACCGCCAGTGCACCGCTTTCGATGCAATATCCTGATCTGGCCGAGCATGGCTATCACCTGATCTCTGCCAATAAGGTGGCAGGCTCTGCGAGTGGCGAGCTGTATCATCAGGTTCAGGATGCGTTCGCAAAAACCGGTCGTTTCTGGCTTTACAACGCGACAGTCGGTGCAGGCCTTCCCGTGAACCATGCCGTGCGTGATTTGCGCGAAAGCGGCGACCAAATTATTGCGATTTCAGGCATCTTCTCTGGAACCTTGTCTTGGCTGTTCCAGCAATTCAACGGTGACATCAAGTTCAGCGAGCTTTTGGAACAGGCGTGGCAACAAGGTCTGACCGAACCTGACCCACGTGAAGATCTCAGTGGCTCAGACGTGATGCGTAAGCTGGTGATTCTGGCGCGCGAGTCCGGTCTGGATATTGAACCGGAGCAGGTGCAGGTGCAATCTTTGGTACCTGAGGCACTTTCTGCGCTGTCGCTCGATGCATTTCTGGATAACAGCAGTCAGCTTGATGAAGCGCTTGAAGATTGGCTTGAGCAGGCGAAAAAAGAGCAGGGCGTTCTTCGCTATGTAGCAAGACTTTCACGAGATGGAAAAGCGCGTGTTGGTATTGAAGTGTTGTCTGAAGAGCATCCACTCGCCAACCTGCTGCCTTGCGACAACATCTTCGCGATTGAAAGTCAGTGGTACCGCGAGAACCCTTTGGTTATCCGCGGCCCAGGTGCAGGACGTGATGTGACAGCAGGCGCTTTGCTGTCTGACTTGAATCGCATCGCATCTTTACTGAAATAGCCATAAATCGGCTGGAAAAAGCGGAGCTTAGCCTCCGCTTTTTTGTACCCTAAGCATTCGGGCAAAGTACACGCGCCAGTTAAGAGTGCTGTGCTTGAGAGACTTACATGATCATCATGAATAAAATTCAAGTTAAGTAAGTTGACTTTAAATTGCCCGCAATTCAATATCTAGACATATAGACGTCTATATGGATGTCGGCTTTAAAGGATTTTTTCGGTCGGATGTTGCCGAAGTAGGGAGACGCTATGGGATACTCACATGCCAGTCATCTGGATGCACTTAATCAAAACCTTTCTGATTTGAACGGCGACATTAACGTTTCGTTTGAGTTCTTCCCACCCAGCTCTGAAGCCATGGAGCAAACGCTTTGGACTTCGGTACAACGCCTGAAAACCCTGAAACCTAAATTTGTTTCCGTGACTTACGGTGCAAACTCCGGTGAGCGTGACCGTACCCACGGTATCGTAAAGAGCATCAAGCAGGAGACAGGTATTGAAGCTGCGCCTCACCTGACCTGTATCGATGCGAGCCGCGATGAGCTACGTGAGATTGCACGCGACTACTGGAACAGCGGTATCCGCCATATTGTTGCCCTGCGTGGTGACCTGCCAGAGAAAAGCCAGAAACCGGATATGTACGCAGCGGACCTGGTTGAGCTTTTGAAAGGTGAAGCTGATTTCGATATCTCCGTTGCGGCTTACCCGGAAGTTCACCCAGAAGCGAAAAGTGCGCAAGCTGACCTGATCAACCTTAAGCGTAAAGTCGATGCTGGCGCAAACCGCGCTATCACACAGTTCTTCTTTGATGTTGAAAGCTACCTGCGTTTTCGTGACCGCTGCGCTGCGGCAGGTATTGATGTTGAAATCATCCCGGGGATCTTGCCTGTATCAAACTTCAAGCAGGCTTCGAAGTTTGCCAACATGACCAATGTGCGCATTCCAGCTTGGATGTACAAGCAGTATGAAGGTCTGGAAGATGATGCGGTAACCCGTCAGATGGTTGGTGCGAGTAACGCTATTGATATGGTGCGCGTGTTAAGTCGTGAAGGCGTGAAAGACTTCCACTTCTATACGCTGAACCGTGCTGAGTTGACCTATGCGCTTTGCCACACATTGGGTGTGCGTCCTACTGCGTAGAATGAAAAGTCCACAAGCCAAAAACAAAAAACCGTCGCAAAGCGACGGTTTTGTCTTTTCTGGAAAGTCCTTACTGGGCAACGACTTTCTTACTCATTGACATGGTTTCCATGGCATTGAGTTCGAACAGGACTTCTTCTGCCCACGTTAACCATGCTTCCTTGCGAAGAATGTTGCGGCGCAGTGTCAGTCGCTCCAAACGGCCTTCTCGGGTCAGCAGTGCAGAGTCAGCGTACTGGCTTCGCTCTATGTCCCTGTATTGGCTTAGCTGTAAGCGGCTCTCGTCCATCAATGCATGCATATGTTCGATCATTGGTGCTGGGTCGAAAATGCTGCAGGTTAGTAGTTTTGCAGAGACTTCATCGCGGTCGGTTGGGTGTTTTGCAGGCATTAAGAACCACTCATAAAGGCTCTGTCTACCAATGTCCGTGATGGAGTAGACCTTTCTGTCAGGTTTGCCATCCTGTGGTTCTAAACGACAACTCACTGCGCCCATATCGGCCAGTTTATTGAGTTCGCGATAGACTTGTTGGTGGCTGGCTTTCCAGAAGTGCCCGATAGCGTTAGAAAACTCTTTGGTTATATCATAACCAGTTGCATCGCGGTGGCTAAGCACCGTGAGAATTACGTGCGGTAGTGACATCTCTTCTATCCAAAATCTTAAAAGGCGATCCTTAGCCCTGGGATGTCGCTCTTTGGCGAATTTATTTTTTCCACAACACTGGGCGGATCGACACGTTTTTCGTTGCCGTCCATACATAGCTTCTTGCCAACAATGCACCAAAAAATCGTGGTGCGAAAAGCGCTGTACAGTGACACTTAAACGGTTATTTATACTTCGGTGTTTTGCCTATACCTTTGTCACGATAACGTCACGAACAGGCAAGAAAACATATTAATAACATTATCAACGCAACAACAATCGAAAAAGGCTCCCCAAAAATAAAAAAGGCTGCAACATGGCAGCCTTTCTTAATTTTGAATCAATTTCTCATTTATCCGGTGTTGCGCATACCTGCGGCTATGCCGGCGATGGTCACCATCAGTGCTTCATCAAGCTCAGTGTTCTCTTCTTCTGTTGCACGCGTACGGCACAGAAGCTCTGCCTGAAGCATGTTCAGTGGCTCAACATAGATATTACGCAGACGGATAGATTCCGCGCCCCAAGGGTTTTGCTCCATCAGGTGATCGCTGTTTTCTACCATCAGCACGGCTTTGATGTCCTGCGCCAAGCGGTCTCGCAGTTCATCACCCAGTCGCCATAGTGACTCATCCACCAGTTTCTCGTCATAGTATTGAGAAATCGAAGGACTGGTCTTGGTGAAGACCATTTCCAGCATACCCAGGCGGGTAGAGAAGAATGGCCATTCGCGACACATCTCTTCAAGGTTCTTCAGGTGGCCATTGTCGATGGAGAATTGAATCGCTTGACCTGCGCCCAACCATGCTGGCAGCAGCAGACGGTTCTGACTCCATGCGAAAATCCATGGGATAGCGCGAAGGCTTTCTACGCCACCATTCGGGTTACGCTTCGACGGACGCGAGCCCAATGGCAGTTTGCCCAGTTCCAACTCTGGTGTTGTCGCTCGGAAATAAGGAACAAAGTCTTCATGACCACGAACGACGCCACGGTAAGCCTCACAGGAAACTTCACTCAGCGTTTCCATCAGGTCGCGCCATTCCTGCTTAGGTGCTGGTGGTGGCAACAGGTTCGCTTCCAAAATGGCGCTGGCGTAAAGATTCAGGCTCTGAATCGCTACATCTGGTAGACCCAGTTTGAAGCGGATCATCTCGCCCTGCTCGGTCACTCGCAGACCGCCTTTCAGACTACGAGGAGGCTGGGACAGCAGTGCAGCGTGCGCAGGTGCACCACCGCGACCAATAGAACCACCACGGCCGTGGAACAGCACCAGATCGACACCAGCGTCTTCACACAGCTCAACCAGTTGTTCCATGGCTTTATACTGAGCCCAGCCCGCTGCCATCACACCCGCATCTTTGGCGGAGTCTGAGTAGCCAATCATGACCATCTGGAAGTTTTGAATAAAGCCGCGGTACCAGTCGATGCTCAGCAGTTGGCTGATCACAGACTTGGCATTGTTGAGGTCTTCCAGGGTTTCAAACAGCGGACACACGTCCATGCGGAACGGGCAGCCTGCCTCTTTTAGAAGAAGGTGAACCGCCAGCACGTCAGACGCTGTGCGCGCCATTGAAATCACATAGGCGCCCAGTGCTTCACGAGGCTGCTGCGCAACGATACGGCAGGTATCCAACACTTCCTGCACTTCATCAGAAGGCTCCCAATCAAGTGGCAGCAAAGGACGCTTAGAGCTCAGCTCACGGATAAGGAAAGCTTGCTTGTCCTGCTCGCTCCACTGGCTGTAGTCGCCCATGCCCAATGTGCGGGTCACTTCAGACAGCACATTCGCGTGGCGGGTGCTTTCCTGACGGATATCCAGCTTAATGAGGTTAACACCGAAGGTGCGGATACGACGCAGCGTATCAAGCAGCAGACCATCAGCGATGATGCCCATGCCACATTCATGCAGCGACTGGTAGCACGCGTGAAGCGGTGTCCACAGTTGGTCAACGTTGGTCAGAATGTCTTTTTCATCGCTACGGCGGCCATGGATTTGGGCATCCAGGTGATCCAGGGTATTGGTCAGTGTTTGACGCAGTGATTTCAGGATCGCACGGTACGGTTCGTGCTCATCACCTGCCATGGCGCGAACCATGTCATTACAGCGGGTCATCGACAGCTCGCTGATGAGCTCCTGAATGTCGCCGAGATAAAGGTCAGCCGCTTTCCAGCGGGACAATAGCAGCACTTCACGGGTGACTTCTGATGTCACGAATGGGTTACCGTCGCGGTCACCACCCATCCAGCTCGAGATCTGGATTGGCGATGCTTCAACTGTCAGGCCGCGGCCAAGGTGGCGCTTCATCTTCTGGTCAAACTGACGCAGGAATTCCGGTACCGCTTGCCACAGGCTGTTTTCAATCACGGCATAACCCCATTTGGCTTCATCAAGCGGGGTTGGGCGTTGCTTACGGATAACGTCAGAGTGCCACGCCTGAGCAATCAGTTGCTCAAGGCGAAGTTCTGCTTTATCACGCTCGCTGGAAGAGAGGTCGCCAAGTTCAAGTTTGGACAAACATTTGTTGATTTGAACCAGCTTATGAATGGTAGTACGACGCGCGATTTCCGTCGGGTGTGCTGTCAGCACCAGTTCGATCCTCAGGTCATCAACGGCTTTATCACGCTCACCGTCAGACACATCTGCGTTTTGCAGTCGCATAAACAGATCGTCCAGTGAGTCAGGATTACATACCTGCTCTTCACAGTGGCGGGAAACAGAATGGTACTGTTCAGCGATGTTAGTGAGGTTAAGGAACTGGCTGAATGCGCGTGCTACAGGTAGCAGTTGGTCATTCGGCAGGCTTTGCAGCACATCGATCAGCTTGGCGTGATCGTCTTTATTACCCGCAGAAGCGGATTTAGAGAGCTGACGGATCTCTTCTACTTTGGCCAGCAACTCTTCACCGTGGGCACCTTTAATGGTGTTACCCAGAAGGTGACCGAGCATGCTGACATTGCTCTTTAGAGCGTCATACTTGTCATTCATAGTGCGTCCGTTTCGTAACTTTGTTACATCCAAATTGCAATCGTAATGGCTCAATCTAGCCAATGAGTGGCATAAAGGTCAATCACCCACCGTATTATTTCACTGCATTTTTTTGTCTATCCCTTGAGCAATAAGGCATTGCGGAAGTTGTAACAAAATTACATTTAAAGCACAGGGTTTAGGCAAAAACGCTAGCCTGTCGCAGGTGGGTGACTTTATTTTAAACAGACTGTTGACATTAGTCATTTATCACGCTAAAAAGCACATATAAATTCATTTAAAATGAATAAACAATTATAATTCGCCAAAAAAAGCTCATGGAAGCAGCGAAAAGGTACGATACGAATATGGATAAGTTCTCAAACTCCCTTCTCCAGCGACGACGCCGACGTTAAAAACGTTGGGCGTATCTGCCCCTCCTGCAGCTGAGCGAGCTGAATGTTTCATCATTCTACCCAAAGAAATAAACGGACTTTTCATGTTAAAGACAGTGATTGTCGGTGCAAGTGGATACACAGGTGCCGAGCTGACCAAAATGGTATTTCTCCATCCTGAGCTTGAGCTTTCAGGATTGTATGTCTCTGAAAACAGTGTGGATGCGAACAAATCTATCGGTGATTTGCACGGTGCACTGAAAGGTCTGGTCGACCTTCCACTTCAGCCTCTTAAAGATGTCAGTGCTGTCGCAAAATCTGCGGATGTGGTGTTGCTGGCAACGGCTCATGAAGTCAGTCACAACATTGCACCAACCTTCCTATCTGAAGGCTGTAAAGTGTTTGATTTGTCTGGCGCATTCCGCGTTCAATCTGACAGCTTCTATACCGACTACTACGGCTTCGAGCACCAATACGGCGAGTGGCTGGAAAAAGCGGTTTATGGTCTGGCAGAGTGGAACGAGGCAGATATTGCAAAAGCCGATTTGGTTGCGGTGCCTGGTTGTTACCCAACTGCTTCACAGCTGGCATTGAAACCGTTGCTGGATGCTGGACTTATCGACACCCAACAATGGCCGGTGATCAATGCGGTAAGCGGTGTGTCCGGTGCGGGTCGCAAAGCTTCTATGACTAACAGTTTCTGCGAAGTTAGCCTTCATGCTTACGGTGTATTCACGCACCGTCACCAACCGGAAATTTCTACTCACTTGGGATGTGATGTGATTTTCACGCCGCACCTTGGCAACTTTAAGCGTGGGATTCTCGCGACCATCACGGTCAAATTGGCAGAAGGCGTCAGTGAAGCGCAGGTAACAGAGGCGCTTGAAAAAGCATACGAAAACAAAACGTTGGTTCGTCCTTTAGGCGCGGGTCAAAGTGCCAAACTGCAATCTGTTCAAAACACCGGATTTTGCGATATTGGCTGGTCTGTGAAAGGTCAACACGTGATTCTGACGTCAGCAATCGATAACTTGCTGAAAGGTGCCGCCAGTCAGGCGATGCAGTGCATAAACATTCGCTTTGGATTCTCGCCGCTCACGGCGATTGTGTAGGAGAGTGGCAATGAGTTTACGTCCTTTGGTAGTCAAACTGGGTGGTGCAGCGCTGTCTTGCACAGAGACTCTGGATAAATTATTCGCGTCAATCAGCCAGTATCAGGCTTCTGCGCATCGCCAATTGGTGATTGTTCATGGCGGGGGCTACCTGGTTGATGACTTGATGAAAGCGCTGAACCTGAAAGTGGAGAAAAAGCAGGGTTTGCGAGTCACTCCAAAAGATCAGATCAATGTGGTCGCGGGTGCACTGGCGGGTACGGCCAACAAACTGCTGCAGGGCGAGGCAATCAAATGTGGCATTAATGCAGTCGGTCTGAGTCTGGCAGACGGCGGTTTATGTAAAGTGACCCAACTTGACCCTGAACTTGGCAATGTGGGCAAGGCAACACCGGGCGATTCTTCCGTCGTACAAGCGATTTTGTCAGCAGGCGCAGTGCCCATCATCAGCTCTATCGGTATTGATGCCGAAGGTGAACTGATGAACGTGAATGCGGACCAGGCGGCAGTAGCAGTAGCCGCTGCATTGGATGCTGAACTGGTTCTGCTGTCAGACGTGAGTGGCGTACTCAATGGCAAAGGCAAACTCATGCCAACGCTTGATGAGAAATTAGCAGATGAATTAATTGAAAGCGGCGTGATCACTGACGGCATGATCGTCAAAGTGAAAGCGGCGTTTGAAGCGGCAAACGCGTTGGGGCGTCCTATTCAGGTCGCGAGCTGGCGTTATCCCGAGAAGCTCGCTGAGATGTTCGGCGGCAGCAACATCGGTACCCGTTTCACGGTTTAAACAATACAGAATTTATTAGTCGTTACCGCCTGTACTGACCGTCAGAGCGGTGAACATGGAGAAGTTAAAATGAGCGATATCAAAAAGGTAGTACTTGCATACTCTGGCGGTCTGGATACGTCTGCGATCATTCCATGGTTGAAAGAGAATTATGACTGTGAAGTGGTGGCATTCGTTGCCGATGTGGGCCAAGGCGAAGAAGAGCTGGTCGGTATTGAAGAGAAAGCGATCGCTTCCGGTGCGTCAGCGTGTTACATCGCTGATCTGAAAGAAGAGATGGTCGCAGACTACATCTACCCAAGCCTGAAAACCGGTGCTGTTTACGAAGGTAAATACCTGCTGGGGACGTCAATGGCACGTCCAATCATCGCAAAAGCACAAGTGGAATGTGCGCTGGAAGTCGGCGCAGATGCACTGTGTCATGGCTGTACCGGTAAAGGTAATGACCAGGTGCGTTTCGAAAGCGCGTTTGCAGCGCTGGCACCGCAACTGAAAGTGATTGCACCTTGGCGTGAGTGGGACCTTCGTTCACGTGAGGCCCTGCTGGATTACCTGGCAGAACGTAACATCCCTTGTACTGCAAGCCTTGAGAAAATCTACAGCCGTGATGCAAACGCATGGCACATCTCGACCGAAGGTGGCGTACTGGAAGATACCTGGAACCAGCCAAACGAGCTGTGCTGGGTATGGACGGTGGATCCTGAGCAGGCACCTGACCAGTCTGAAACCGTTTCTCTGTTGATTGAGAAAGGCGAAGTAGTAGCGGTTGACGGTGAGCGTATGAGTCCATACCAAGTGCTGACCACGCTGAACGAGAAAGGCGCGCGTCACGGTGTAGGCCGTATTGATATCGTTGAAAACCGTTTGGTGGGCATGAAGTCCCGTGGCTGTTATGAAACTCCGGGTGGCACCATCATGATGGAAGCCCTGCGTGGTGTTGAGCAGCTGGTACTGGACAAAGATTGCTACGAATACCGTGAAGAGATTGGCCTGAAAGCGTCTCACCTTATCTACGACGGCCGTTGGTTCACGCCGCTGTGTAAGTCACTTCTGGCGGCAGCAGAATCACTGGCTGAGCCAGTAAGTGGTGAAGTAGTAGTGAAACTGTACAAAGGACAGGCTACAGTAGTGCAGAAGCGCTCGCTCAATAGCCTGTACTCCGAAGAATTCGCGACTTTCGGTGAAGATGACGTTTACGATCACAGCCATGCTGGTGGCTTTATCCGTCTCTACTCGCTGTCGAGCCGTATTCGTGCGCTGAACGAGAAAAAACAAAAATAAACAGCAGCTGGAAGCAATAGAGTTTTAAGGAGAAGTAAGTATGGCGTTATGGGGCGGAAGGTTTAGTCAGGCAGCAGACACGCGGTTCAAGCAGTTTAATGATTCGTTGCGTTTTGACTATCGCCTCGCGGAGCAGGACATCGTAGGTTCAATTGCCTGGTCAAAGGCACTGCGCTCAGTGGGCGTATTGTCTGAGATTGAGCAGCAACGCCTCGAGCTTGCACTGAATGAAATCAAGCTGGCTGTGATGGAAGATCCAGAGCAGATCCTGCGCTCTGACGCTGAAGACATTCACAGTTGGGTGGAGCAGCAACTGATCGCCAAAGTGGGCGATTTGGGCAAAAAGCTGCACACCGGTCGTTCACGTAACGATCAGGTCGCCACTGACCTTAAGCTTTGGTGCCGTCAGCAGGGTCAACAGCTTCTCCTTGCACTCGATAAACTGCAAAACCAGATGGTAAAGGTCGCGGCAGAAAACCAGAACACGGTGCTGCCGGGCTATACCCACCTTCAACGTGCCCAGCCAGTGACATTTGCACACTGGTGTCTGGCTTACGTTGAAATGTTCGAGCGCGATTATTCGCGCTTGAGTGATGCACTGAACCGTTTGGACACCTGCCCGCTGGGTTCTGGTGCTCTGGCAGGTACGGCGTATCCGATTGACCGTGAAGCTTTGGCTCACAGCCTGGGTTTCCGCCGTGCCACCCGCAACAGTCTGGACTCTGTTTCTGACCGTGACCATGTAATGGAACTGATGTCTGTGGCATCGGTGTCTATGCTCCACCTGTCGCGCATGGCCGAAGATCTGATTTTCTACAACTCTGGCGAGTCCAACTTTGTTGAGCTTGCAGACGCTGTGACCTCAGGTTCATCCCTGATGCCACAAAAGAAAAACCCGGACGCGCTTGAGCTTATCCGTGGTAAGACGGGTCGCGTTTACGGCGCTATGTCTGCGATGATGATGACAGTGAAAGCACTGCCGCTCGCCTACAACAAAGACATGCAGGAAGACAAAGAAGGGCTGTTCGACGCGCTCGACACCTGGTTTGACTGTATTGAGATGGCTGCGCTTTGTTTTGATGGCATCAAAATCAACAAAGACCGCACGCTGGAAGCGGCGATGCAAGGTTATTCCAACGCGACTGAGCTTGCAGATTATCTGGTTGCTAAAGGCATTCCTTTCCGTGAAGCGCACCATATCGTGGGTGTCGCTGTGGTCGCCGCCATTGAAAAAGGTTGTGCGCTGGAAGAGCTTTCTCTTGATGACATGAAGCAGTTCTCGCCAGTGATTGACGAGGATGTTTATCCCATCCTCACCATCGAATCCTGCCTTGAAAAGCGTTGTGCGCTGGGTGGCGTGGCGCCGAATCAGGTGGAATATGCCATTAGTCAGGCAGAAAAGCGTTTGGAAAAACGTTACTCGCCAAGCGTGAAAGTACGTGGCGCGCGCCTTACTGACCTCGATGCGATTGAAGGCATGGTGGTTTACTGGGCGGGGCTGGGTGAAAACCTGCCGCGTGAACGTAATGAACTGGTTCGTGATATTGGTTCTTTTGCGGTTGCTGAGCATCAGGGTGAAGTGACAGGTTGTGCGTCGCTCTACGTTTATGACTCGGGCCTTGCGGAAGTGCGCTCTTTGGGCGTGGAAGCAGGCTGGCAGAACCAAGGGCAGGGCAGCGCGATAGTTCAGCATCTGCTGAAAAAAGCGAGCGGCATGGCCATCAAGAAAGTGTTTGTGCTGACCCGTGTACCAGAGTTCTTTATGCGTCAGGGCTTTATTCCAACTTCTAAATCTTTGCTGCCTGAAAAGGTGATGAAAGATTGCGACCGCTGTCCACGCCTTCATGCGTGTGATGAAGTGGCGCTGGAGTTTACCTTTGATCAGGACAGGTTGATTGCGAAAGCTAACGTCGCTTAAACAAGCATCGAATAAATAAAAACCGGCTTAGGCCGGTTTTTTTGTGTTTTCTAGGTGCTACTTTTTGGGTTCGGGCGCATTCATCCGAAACGGCATCAGAATGAGGTGAAGGGTGAGTAAAATAGCGCTGGCACCTGCACCAAAGAGCAAGGTGATGGACTCTATCGATGTCGGTGTGTCACTGAACCCGATAAACCATATCGGCCACAGCACCAGATTCATCACAGCAAGTTGAATCATGCAACGTTTGCAGCGTCCGAGTTTGGCTCGGATGGTGAGAGAAGCGTCTTTGCAGAAGCGGCAGCTCATGAATAGTAAGCCTTAAAGTATCAACTTGTTGCAGCCTACAAAGAAAAAAGCCCTCCGTAAAGGAGGGCAAATCATAAACCGAATCTTGGGGAGAGTCCGGTGTGCAAGCAAGGGGATTAACTTGTTATTGGAATCTTTTTTAACAGCCTGGACCGCAATCCAGGCAGTGTTTGATCATTTCAGGACCTAAGTGCAGTTTGGCGTTCAGGTCACGAAGTGCGGTACGTACACCTTCTTCAATCACCGGGTGATAGAAAGGCATATCCAGCATCTGTGAAATGGTCATTTGGTTTTGGTGTGCCCAAGCCAACAGGTGTGCTAGATGCTCTGCATTCGGGCCCATCATCTCTGCGCCAAGGAAGCGACCGGTACCCTGCTCACCGTAAACGTGCAGCACACCTTTGTTTCGTAACATGACACGTGAGCGGCCTTGACCTTCAAACGACACAACACCGGTTTCGAAACAGCCACAGGTGCCAAGACGTGAGGTGATTTCTTTGTAGGTTTCACCCACCATGGCAATTTGTGGATCAGAGAACACAGCAGCGATTTTGCTTCGGCGCAGACCCGCACGAATATCTGGGAATCGACCTGCGTTGTCGCCGGCGATTCGACCCTGATCCGCTGCTTCGTGAAGCAATGGGATCTGGTTGCTCGCATCTCCTGAGATGAAAATCGACGCGACACTGGTTTGCATGGTGTACGGGTCAGCCGTTGGTACACCGCGTGCATCGAGTTCCATGCCTGTGTTTTCAATGTCCAGCTTGTCGACGTTAGGACGACGACCGGTTGCTGCCAGCACATAGTCCACTTCCATACGTTGTTCCTGACCTTGCTTGTCAAGGTAACGGATATGGACTTTTTCGCCTTCGCGCACCATTTCTTCGA
Organism: Grimontia sp. SpTr1; assembly: GCF_947387585.1. Classification (NCBI taxonomy): domain Bacteria; kingdom Pseudomonadati; phylum Pseudomonadota; class Gammaproteobacteria; order Vibrionales; family Vibrionaceae; genus Grimontia; species Grimontia sp. SpTr1. Next base: position 54,597 of record NZ_CANDOD010000009.1, on the reverse strand, counting down.
CTTTAGCGTCAGCGTCCAGATAGAACTCTTCGTTGAAGGCTTTATCTGCGTAAGCCATTACCGTTGGGTCAGTTAAAGGACCTACCTGACCGCCAACACCGAAGACTTTCACTTTCACGCCAAGGCGATGCAGTGACTGACCAAGCTCAAGACCGATAACGCCTGGACCGAATACAGCGACAGATCCTGGCAAATCATCCCAATCGAATACGTCATCATTCACAATCAGACGGTCACCCAAATCATTCCATGGCGCCGGCCAGGTTGGGCGTGAACCCGTTGCAATCACAATGCGTTTTGCTTCGATGCGGGTGTGGTCGTCGACAACCAGAGTGTTGTCGTCAACAAATTTGGCGTAACCGGCGATTTTGTCTTCTGCCGGGATTTCATCAACACCTTCGAGAACAAAGCCAACGAAACGGTCACGTTCGCGTTTCACACGATCCATCACTTCACGGCCATTGATTTTAATTTCACCTTGAGGATGCACGCCAAAACCGGGCGCTTTTTCGATGTGGTGAACGGCTTCAGCAGCGGCAATCAGAAGTTTCGATGGCATACAGCCAACGCGCGCACAGGTCGTGCCATAAGGACCGCCTTCGATGATCACGACATTGTCGGTGTGTGCTTTGGCTGCGCGGTAAGCACCCAGACCTGCGGTACCTCCACCAATGACGGCGACATCTACATTCAAGGTTTTCATTATTATTCTCCAGGTAAATCCGGTTACAAGCTTTAGGATTAAGTAGGGCAGCCTAAGCTGCCCTGTTCGGTGTTATGCGAAGTATGCTTCCAGCTCGTCGCTGCCACCGATGTGCTTACCGCCAATGAATACTTGTGGCACTGTTGCGCGACCGCTTACTGCACGCAGGCTCACAGTGGTAGCATCCTGACCCAGCACAATCTCTTCAAACTGTAGCTTGTTGTCGATCAGCAGTTGTTTCGCTTTCGCACAGAAAGGACAACCTGGTTTGCTGAATACCGTAATTGATTCTTGCAGTTTATGGTTTGGCGCAATGTGGCCCAACATAGTGTCAGCATCTGAAACCTTGAACGGGTCGCCCGGCTCGTTTGGTTCGATGAACATCTTCTCTACCACGCCGTCTTTTACCAGCATGCTGTAGCGCCATGAACGCTCACCAAAGCCCAAATCGTCTTTCGCTACTGCCATACCCATGCCACGGGTGAACTCTGCATTGCCGTCTGGGATGAAAGTGATGTTTTCTGCTTCCTGGTCTGCTTTCCAAGCGTTCATCACGAACGTATCGTTTACAGACACACAAAGAATGTCATCAACACCGTGCTCTTGGAACACTGAGTACAGCTCGTTGTAGCGAGGCAGGTGCGTTGAAGAACACGTCGGAGTGAAAGCACCTGGCAGGCTGAATACAACAACCGTTTTACCGGCAAACAGCTCGTCAGTGGTTACGTTTACCCACTCATCACCCTTGCGGGTTGGGAAGGTAACGCTTGGTACTTTCTGACCTTCTTTGTTAATAAATTCCATGGTAATACCCCTTAAATAAATTTTGTTTTTCAGTTCTTTAATCCGGTGTTCCCGGTTGATGTGTGTATATTAGGGCGAAAGGGGTAGATAGTTCTAATTGATTGGGTTTATCATTTTAATAAGTAAAATCTATCAAAGAGGTTTGGTGTGAATATTCGCGATCTCGAATATCTGGTGGCTCTGTCTGAGCACCAGCACTTCAGAAAGGCAGCGGAAGCCTGTTTCGTCAGCCAGCCAACATTGAGCGGCCAGATCCGTAAGTTGGAAGATGAATTGGGTGTGGTGCTGCTGGAGCGCACCAGCCGAAAAGTGCTGTTCACTGACGCTGGCATGCAGCTTGTCCGTCAAGCACAAAAAATCCTGATGGAAGTGAAAGTGCTGGAAGAGATGGCAAGTCAGCAAGGCGAAGAAATGGCGGGGCCGCTGCACATTGGGTTTATTCCGACTGTCGGCCCGTATCTGCTTCCCCATATTGTGCCAGCGCTGAAAGAGGCATTCCCAGAACTTGAACTTTTCCTTCACGAAGCACAGACCCATCAACTTGTGCAGCAGTTGGAAGAGGGGAAACTGGACTGCATTATTCTGGCATCCGTTAAAGAAACTGAGCACTTTAAGGAAATCCCACTGTATCTCGAGCCGATGTTGCTGGCGTTACCGGAAGGTCACAAGTGGTCAAAGGCTGAAACCGTGCCGATGGATGACCTTCGTGGCGAAACACTGTTGATGTTGGCAGATGGGCACTGTCTTCGCGATCAGGCAATGGGCTTTTGTTTTGCAGCAGGCGCGAAGGAAGACTCGCGTTTCCGAGCGACCAGTCTGGAGACCCTTCGCAACATGGTGGCGGCAGAAACGGGGATCACTCTGCTGCCGAAGCTTTCTGTCCCTGAGAGTATGCAGCGTGATGGTGTGGTGTATGTGAAAGCCGTGGATCCTGAGCCTCAACGCTTGATCACCTTGGACTACCGTCCCGGTTCGCCGCTAAGAGCACGCTATGAAAAACTGGCGAAAGTCATTGCTGATGCCATGGGTAAAGTCTGTAATCCGATAGGCTAACCCCAACCGGTTACGTAGAAAAAAACAAAGGCGCCGATGGGCGCCTTTGTTGCTTCTTTATAACTTAGAAAAGCTCTTCACCTTCCGACTCGTAAATATTTCCGCTGCTGGCGGCAGAGGAAACATAGTCAGTTGGCTCGGTGCCCTTCTCGAAGTATTCGAACATTGAGCTTGCATCATTTTTGCGTGTCAGCAAGCCGGTATCACGGTCAATGCGCACTTTCACGATATCGGCTGGAACTTCTTTGCGTTGCTCTGGTACATCAACCAGCGCATCAACCATAAAGTCTATCCAGGCGGGTTGCGCGGTTTTTGCCCCTGCTTCCGCACCGGAAATCTGTGAGTTATCCAGATTCGCATTGCGCGAGGTTTTACCCAACTCGCGTGAATGGTCATCAAAACCAACCCATACTGTTGCGACCATACCTGGCGCAAAGCCGCTGTACCATGCATCTTTGGAGTCGTTGGTGGTGCCCGTTTTACCCCCGATATCACGGCGGTTAAGCGGTTTCTGTGCGCGCCAGCCGGTACCGTTCCAGCCAGTGCCCTGACGCCAGTCGCCGCCACCCCAGATGTTCGCTTCCATCATTTCACGGGTCAGGAAGGCATTTTGCTCACTGATGACTTGTGGCGCGAACTCTGGCTCGTTTTCCATCGCTGCGGTTTCATCCAGCAGGTTTTCCTCTTCCATTAGGTTATCGGAGCTGAGTTTAGACGCATTACTGTCGCAGTTATCACGGCAGATAGTTTGTGGATGTGCGGTGAAAAGCAGCTGTCCAAACGGGTCTTCAACCTTGCTGATGAAATAGGGCTTGAGGTAGTAACCGCCGTTAGCAAACACGCTGAAACCTTGTGCTACTTGCATTGGTGTCAGGCTGCCTGCACCCAAAGCCAGAGTTTCAGAGCGTGGCAGCTCTTCATGCTTGAAGCCAAAACGGGTTAGGAAGTCGATGGTCTCATCCAAGCCAACTTTGCGCAGCACACGAACCGCCATCACGTTTTTAGAGGTTGCCAGACCGATACGTGCACGGGTTGGACCAATGTAGGTTGGTGGTGAGTTTTTAGGACGCCACGCTGTACCTTGGCTTGAGTCCCATTTGTTGATGGGAGCGTCATTGATCAAGGTGGCGAGCGTCATTCCCTGATCCAATGCTGCCGAGTAGATAAATGGCTTGATAGCAGAACCTACCTGACGGACGGACTGGGTGGCACGGTTAAATTTGCTGTGAACGAAGTTAAAACCACCGACCAATGCTTTGATTGCCCCGTTTTCCGGTGACATGGCCACCATGGCGGTGTTGGCGTCCGGTACCTGACTCAGGTGCCAAGCATCGTCGACCTTGCGTACCCAAATTTGTTCACCCACAGCCAGAATATCTGCGGCCTGTTTCGGGGCAGTGCCTTGACGGGTGTCGGTTTTGTAGCGGCGCGCCCACTTCATGCCATCCCAAGGCAGGGAAACCGTCTTGCCGTCTTGCAGCTCCACCTCAGCCGTTTTGCCTTCTACTTTGATGACAACTGCCGGGTTGAGCACACCGTAGGTAGGTTGTTTTTTCAGGTGGTCAGCTATCTTTTCTGCATCCCAAGGTTCTGCGCCGTCTTTCCAAAGTGTTGCGACCGCACCTCGGTAACCGTGACGTTCGTCGTAGGACAACAGGTTGTTGATGGCGGCTTTTTCAGCGGCATTCTGCAGACGTGAATCGAGCGTGGTATACACCTTCATGCCGGATTCATAAACGTCTTCACCGTATTTCTCTACCGCCCAGGCGCGTGCCATTTCTGCCATGTAAGGTGCGTTCAGTTCGATTTCTGCACCATGGTAGCGGGAAACAATCGGCTCGTTTCTCGCTTGTTCGTACTCCGAACGGGTGACATAGCCTTCATCCAGCATACGTTTCAGCACCACGTTACGACGGTTCGTCGCACGTTCTACCGAGTAAATCGGGTTCATGGTAGACGGCGCTTTTGGCATACCGGCTAGGGTAGCAAGTTCGCTCAGCGTCAGATCTTTCAGGTCTTTGCCAAAGTAAACACGTGCTGCGGCGCCAAAGCCATACGAACGGTAACCAAGGAAAATCTTGTTGACGTAAAGCTCCATGATTTCCTGTTTCGTCAACAATTGCTCGATGTGGATCGCGATAAATATCTCTTTGATTTTACGCATAATCTTCTTTTCGTTAGAAAGGAAGAAATTACGAGCTAACTGTTGGGTGATGGTACTCGCACCCTGTTTGGCGCTGCCCGACATGGCGACCACGATCGCAGCACGGGTGATACCGATAGGGTCGATACCCGGGTGATCGTAGAAACGGCTGTCTTCTGTGGCGATCAGCGCGTCAATCAAATCTTGTGGGATGTCGTCGTAAATAACTGGAATACGACGTTTTTCACCAAACTGGGAAATCAGTTTGCCGTCTGCGCTGTACACCTGCATCGGAGTTTGCAGTTCAACATCCTTGAGTGTGGCAACATCTGGCAATTCCGGTTTTACGTAAACGTAAAAACCAAAAATTGTACCCACTCCAAGTAATATGCAAATTATTGCAAGGATAAGCAGTCGCTTAATGAACTTCACTTGATATTTCCCGTAAGTTTTCAGTCGAGTCGTTCAAACATTTAGTGTCCGTAGTATAAAGAGAACTGAACAAAAAATAACGAACCTGCGGAGAGAACTTTCAAAAAAGTTACTTGATGCTGACTTTTAAGAAGGTGGCATTTCAAATGTTTGCTGGAAAAACCGCTATGGGGATCGATGTTGGCACACATTCTATTCGTGCTGCGATGATCCAAAAACGTGGCAAGGCATTAAGGCTTCAGGCTCTCGTTGTAGCACCGCGACAATCCTCCTCTCTCAATGACACCCTTAAGTTGGTTAAGAAGCAACTGCGCAAAGCCTGCGGTGTGCCTTGGAACTGGCCACAAGCTCAGATCATGGGCGTCCCTCAAAGCAGTGTGGCAATGAAGCGATTCCCGATAGCACTCGATATTCCGGAGCATGAGCAATACGTTCAGGTCGGCCTCCAGCTTAGTGAGAGTCTGGGGATGCCGATGGATGAACTGCTCTATGATTACCGCCCTCTGCCGGAAAGTGATGGGGTGGAGGTCTATGCCTGCCGCAAGCCGATGCTCAAAGAAACCCTTTCCGGACTCGAGTCTGCAGGCTTTTCGCTTTCAGTGATTGAGCTTCAAACCCATGCTCTGATGCGTCTTTATAAACAACATATGACCGCCCGGCCGGATGTCGGCGCTTCGCTGATGGTGGATGTTGGCACAGAGCGTCTTCAGATTTGTTTGGGTGACACCAAAGACGGCCATTTCTACCGAGAATTGCCAGTGCCCTTTGAGCAAGGCGATCAAAGTGCCGAGGATCTCCGTGAGCAATACACCCAACAGCTTGCTGAGACCATTCAACGTCAATATCAACTGGCCTCTACCCAGTTGCAGGGAGCCCGTGTATCAACGGTTTGGCTCTCAGGCGATGGGGCGAAAAAGATCGACATCTTTAAACTGGAAAGTGCGCTAGGTTGGCGGGTCAGGGCATTGAATCCACTTCAAGGGCTGAGCTATTCGCCAAAGCTTGTCGACAATCTGAATGAATCAGCGGCGGCTTGGTCCACATCGATTGGACTGGCACTGAGGGGAGTGGAAGATGAACGTTAGTATCAACCTCCTCCCTTGGCGTGAAATGCAGCGTCAGGCGACCCGTCGACGCTTTTTCAATAAATCCGTATTGGTCTTGGTATTGGTTTCCTTTTGCGTCATTGGTGGCCGTTGGGTTGTTTACAACCAACTCACTCTCCAAGAGGAGAGAAATGCGCGTTTGCAGCAGGAAATCGATGAGCTGAATGCCACTCTCCGGGATTTTGCTAAACGAGAAGTGGAGCGTGATGAGCTTCATCGCCGCCTGACCCTCGTAAATTCGCTACAAAAGCAGCGCAACAATGCCACGCTGCTTTTCAATCTGCTGCCACAAATTACACCGGATGGGGTGGTACTCGATAAAGTGTCGATGACCGCAGGTACGGTGACCATTGAAGGGCGAAGCCGCGATAACGCCAAACTCGCCAGTCTGTTAGCCCTGCTTGAAGCTGACTCTGGTGCCAAGAACGTGCAGATCCATTCCATTATTAACAACGCAGCGAAATCGTCCCTGATCGCCAAAAACTTTAAGGCTACCTTTGATCTGGCAGATTACATGTCGCTCGAGTTGCCAAAGGAGGAAAACAATGGCCGCTGATTGGCGTGATTGGGAAATCGATGAAATCCCAGAATGGCCAGCCACAGCACAAAATGTGCTGCTAGGTCTCTTAGCCATTTTAGTGTTGGCTGCCGCTGTTTTTTTTGTCGTCCTCCCTGCAAAGCAAGACGTGGAGTTGGCTAAACAAGATGAAAACCTGCTGCGTACTCAGTTTCGCATCAAAGCTGAGCAAGTGGCTGCGTTGCCAAATGTCGATGAGCAGGTTGAAGAATTGCAGCGCTTTTACGGTCACCTCACCAAACAATTGCCTGCCGAAGATGAGTTGGCGCTGCTGCTTGCCGGTATTAACGATACGGGCCTTCAATACAACCTCAATTTCCAAAAGCTGAACTGGAAACCGGGTCAACGCGTTGGCTGGTTGTATCAGGTGCCACTGGATATTGAGCTTACGGGTGAATATGCCGACATGGGAGAGTTCTCTGCCGCGCTGGCGCGCTTGCCTCGTATTGTAGCTTTGCAGGATTTCACACTGTCCCGTGAAAACGAGAAAGTCGATACCCTAAGATTTGCGGTGAATGCCCATACCTATCGCTATGAAAAGCAACAGGAGGTCTCGCAATGAGATACCTGATTGCGACGCTGAGTCTGCTTTTGCTGTCAGGCTGCATGCAGGAGCCGAAAACGCAGGATCTTGAACGTTTTATCGTTCAAACCTATGCCGCTGCCAAGGTGACGGCAACGCCACTTCCCCCTGAGCCGACTTACTTTCCAACACCATTTAACCCTGGCATTGATACTGATCCTTTCGTGCTACCGATTGCCATGGAGGAAGAGCAATTGGTGAAAGGAGACTGCTGGCAGCCAGAAGACCTGCCGGGGAAAGACCCGCTTGAAAGCTATGAGCTGTCGTCGCTTGAATTTAAAGGCGTGATTGGTCTGCCGGGCAGCTACTGGGCGTTGGTCTCTGCACCGGACGAAAGTATTCACCGAGTCGGCTTGGGACGCATGCTTGGCAACAACCGTGGGCGTGTCGACAGTATCAGTCAGCACACACTCTCCATCACAGAACACCTGCCTGACGGACTTGGCTGCTGGCAGGTACGAAACGTTAGATTGGCACTCAACAATAACTAAAAAGGGTAACTCATGATAAGCCTGAGGAAAGGATGCCGGGGTCTGGGAGCAGTTTCCCGCAGCTTGATAGTGATCGCCAGTTTGCTGGCGGCACCATGGTCGTTCGCGGCCAATCAGCTGCAGCACATCGATGTTAAAGCAGGGGAAAGAGGTAAAACCTTGCTGACACTGACGCTTGAAGATAAGTCAGTGGTCACCAACTTCAATAAGCGCGATGGGGAACTGTCGATAAGCCTGAAAGGCACGTCAGTGGAAGATAATCTGATTGGTGTCAGAAGCCTTCAGGATATTGGTAAAGCAACCGCGAATCTGGAAGTGAAACCCGTCGACGATGATGTTGAACTCAATGTTTCCACCGAAGGGCATTTCGGCTACGACTACTATCAGACGGGCAGTGTATTGACGGTTGAGATTTTCCCGTTTGCCTCACTGCCTTCGAAAGAAAAGTCCGCCGCTGCAAAGAACCAGAAAAACAAGAACATCTCCATTAACTTCCAGGATATTCCAGTGCGCTCAGTACTTCAGATGGTGGCAGAGCACAATGGATTTAACCTGGTGGTGTCAGACACGGTACAGGGGAGCCTGACACTGCGCCTTGACGATGTGCCTTGGCAAAAGGCCTTGCAGACCATCTTGAATGTGAAAGGTTTGGATAAACGCCAGATGGGCAACATTCTGCTCGTTGCACCTAAAGCTGAGCTGGATGAGCAGGAACGTTTGGTACTTGAAAAACGCCGTCAGGAACGTGAGTTGGCATCGCTACGCTCTGAGGTGATTCAAATCAAATACGCCAATGCTGTCGACCTAAAAGACATGTTGGGCGGCGGTAGCGGCGGAGAAGGTGAGGATGAAGGGATCAACCTGTTGTCTGAGCGTGGCAGTCTTGCTGTCGATCCTCGAACTAACTCACTCGTGATCAAAGATTTGGCCGACAATATTGACGTGGTCAAATCCCTGATCGAATCGTTGGATGTGCCTGTCGACCAGGTGGAAATCGAAGCGCGTATTGTGACCGTGGACGAAGGTACGCTGGATGAAATTGGTGTGCGTTGGGGGGTTGTAAACAGAAACGGTTCATTCACACAAGGTGGTTCTATTGAGGGCAACCTAGGCTGGGAGAATGGCCTTGGCTTCGATACGGATAGCGGTGACTTCCTCAACATTAGCAATTTAGATGGTGCTGAATCGTCGACGGGTAACATCGATGACTTTTTGAATGTTAACTTGGCAGCGACCAGCCCTAACGCAGCGAGCATTGCCTTCCAAGTAGCAAGTTTGGGTAAAGATTTGTTATTGGACCTTGAACTGTCAGCCCTTCAGGCTGAATCCAAAGCTGAAATCATCTCCAGTCCGCGCCTTTTGACCACCAACAAACGCCCGGCTTACATTGAACAGGGTACCGAACTGCCATATTTGGAAGCTTCTTCTAGCGGTGCAGCAGCAGTGTCGTTTAAAAAAGCGGTACTGAGTTTATCGGTGACACCACAAATTACGCCGGATAACAAACTGGTGCTCGATCTTCAGGTCACTCAGGATAAACCAGCAGGCACGGTTAAAGCTGGTACGGGTGAAGCAATGGCAATTAACACCCAGCGAATTGGTACTCAGGTATTGGTAAATGATGGAGAAACGGTTGTGCTGGGGGGAATTTACCAGCATGAGATGATGGAAGGGGTGGATAAGGTGCCATTGTTGGGCGACATCCCAGGTCTCGGTCAACTCTTTCGTCGTAACTACGAAACCATGGGTAAACGTGAGCTGTTGATCTTCGTTACGCCTAGGATTATGACGCAATAAATTGAAGTAATTCATTTAATTAGCTTGTTTGTTAATCGTGGTATGCAGTGAGGGTAGGAATCCACATTCGTGTGAATTTCTGCCCTTTTCTTGTCCTTTTGGTCGTCGATCGGGAATTTAAAGGCGAAGCGAAACGTATTTTAAGTTGCCAAACGCCCAGTCGACCTGAGATAATTTTTGGTCTGATCACGAATATACTGTGAGGAATTTGGCGCCTCGGGCTTTCTGATAGCGAGCCTGCGGGCGGTGTTGTTTTCATTAACCGCGCGTAAACTGCTTAAAATGGCTGAAAAACGAAATATCTTTCTTGTAGGTCCAATGGGGGCTGGCAAAAGCACAATTGGTCGACACCTAGCACAACAACTACACATGGAATTTTTCGACTCTGACACTGTGATCGAAGAGCGCACAGGTGCAGACATTGCATGGGTTTTCGATGTTGAAGGTGAAGAGGGATTCCGCGTTCGCGAAGAGAACGTCATCAACGACCTGACAGAAAAACAAGGTATCGTTCTGGCAACCGGTGGTGGTTCAATTAAGAGCCGTGAAAGCCGTAACCGTTTGTCTGCTCGTGGTATCGTGGTTTATCTGGAAACCACCATTGAGAAACAACTGGCGCGTACTCAACGCGATAAAAAGCGTCCTCTGCTGCAAACTGAGCAACCACGTGAAGTGCTGGAAGCACTCGCGGGTGAGCGTAACCCTCTGTATGAAGAGATTGCAGACTATGTTGTACGCACTGATGATCAAAGCGCCAAGGTCGTGGCTAATCAGATCATCGAACTGCTGGAAAATCACTAATCGTTAAAGGAACTCCATGGAAAGGATTGACGTAAGCTTAGGCGACAGAAGTTACCCTATTTCTATCGGTGCAGGATTGCTTTCCGATCCCGCGTATTTTTCTGATGCCCAAGGTCGTCGCGTGGTGGTGGTCTCGAATGACACCGTCGCACCGCTTTATGCGGACCTTCTTATGGAAACCCTGAACAAGGCTGGCGGTGAGCCAGCTTTGTTGACCCTGCCGGATGGCGAGCAATACAAAACCCTCGACACCTTTAACACCATTAATACCTTCCTGCTTGAAGGCAATTACGGCCGTGATGTGCTGATTGTTGCTTTGGGCGGCGGTGTCATTGGTGACGTTGTTGGCTTTGCGGCAGCGTGTTACCAGCGTGGTGTGGACTTTATTCAGGTTCCAACCACATTACTGTCTCAGGTGGACTCCTCTGTCGGTGGTAAAACCGCAGTGAATCACCCTCTGGGCAAAAACATGATTGGTGCCTTTTACCAACCTAAAGCCGTTGTCATCGATATCGATGTCATGCAAACCCTGCCTCAGCGCGAGTTTGCCGCGGGTATGGCAGAAGTCATCAAATACGGCATCATTGCTGATCCAGAATTCTTCGTTTGGCTAGAAGATAACTACCAGCCACTCAACGCCTTAGATGCTGAAGCTTTGGTGTATGCGATCAAACGTTGCTGCCAAATCAAGGCAGATGTGGTGGCAGAAGATGAAAAAGAATCCGGTGTTCGTGCTTTACTGAACCTCGGACATACCTTCGGGCATGCGATAGAAGCGGAAATGGGTTATGGCAACTGGCTACACGGTGAAGCCGTTTCTGCCGGTACTGTGATGGCAGCGGTCACCGCGGTGCATCAACAATTGCTGACACAAGAAGATGTTAGCCGTATCACTTCCTTGCTCGAAAAAGCCAATCTCCCCGTGAAAGCACCCGCAACCATGGGCTATGATGCCTTTATTAAACACATGAAACGCGATAAAAAAGTGCTTTCCGGGCAACTACGTTTCGTGCTGCCAACCTCCATTGGTACAGCCGAAGTGGTTGCGAACGTGACTCCTGAAACGCTTGCTGAGGTCATTAAGACACACTAAGCGGGTTTGTATATGACAGGCTCCCATGAAATGATTTCGTTGGATCTGGATAGCCAGATCCAACTTTTATCTAGAATCCAATTTCTTACCCGATTCAGCTCCAACCTTGTTCAGATCACTGGTGAGCCAGGGGCGGGCAAAACGTGGCTCAGCGAACGATACCTCGAAAACTGGGCAAACGAACCCATCCAATCTCTTCTAATCTGTAATCCGAGCCAGCAGGATGCTCAGCATCGTGCCATTATTCTCAGACAAATCGTGCGTGATGGTGTCTTCAACGAGCAAGACTCGATGCTGCAAAGCCTCGATTACATGCTCGAAGGCCGAAGTGTGCATGCTTTGGTCGTGATAGATGACGCGCAGCGCTTGAGTGCCAATCTCATCGCAGAGCTGTGGGCGCTGGTGACCGAAGCACAGCAGCGTGACAACTGGCAGATTAACATTCTGTTATTTAGCCTGCGTGGCAAGCTCAACAAGTGGCTTCACAAAGTGTCTTATGGCCAGGGTGTGAAACCTTTGGAGTTGGAAATCAGCCCGCTGGCAGACAATGAGCGAGAAATGTTCATTGAAGTCATGATGGTCAGTCGCCAGCTTGATGCTGCCCAACGGCGTGCACTCAAACAAAAAGCCGCATCATTGCCTTCTTTACCCGGAGCCCTTCGCGGGCTGGAACAGCAGGAGACCACTGCAATGGAAGAAAAGAAACGTCGCTCGCCCCTCCCTTTGATTTTGCTGGTGGTGCTGTTGTTAGTATTGGGTGGTGGCTTGGTGTGGTGGGCATTGAATCCCCAGATGACATCGGAAGAGACGACTGAGTCTGTTGTGCCGGATGGTGTGAAAGAGCTTTCCGCTATTCTGGATGAAAAAGAAAAGGAAATGGCGGCGCAGCAAGGTGAAGGTCAGGGTGGTGAACAAGCACTGAACAGCAATGCGCAAGTGACAGACGACACTGCGGCCTTGCCGGAGACGCCCTCGGTAGAAGGCATGACGGTTGGACGCCGCGATGAAAACCGCCGTATTGTGGTGCCTGATCGTGTGGTAGACGCCATCATTGATGAGCAGGCTGTCGGGGGTGACGGCACGAGCGCGGTTGAACAGCCGCTTATTCCTGAGTTGGTGCCACCTTCCGAAACCACTGTGCGTGTTGAACCCACACAGCCAGAAGTGACAGCCGAGACTGTGACTGAAGAAACGGCAGCGGTGGCACCTTTGTCACCGCCGGCAACCAGTGCCGATGTGCCTCTGGCGAACCAGTTGCTATTGACGGTTCCTGAATCGCGTTACGCGCTTCAACTCGCGGCATTGCAATCCAAGCAGGCGGTAAACGAGTTTTTGCAAGAATATGCGATTGCTGACCGCGCACTGGTGTACGAAACCCGCCGAAACGGTGAACCATGGTTTATGGTGCTGTTGGGTGACTACCCTTCGGTTACAGAGGCGCGACGTGCAGAGTTGCAGCTTCCGGCGAATATTCAGGCGCTGACCCCTTGGGCTAAATCTTTCGTTCAGATCCATAAAGAAATCGGACTGGTTAACTAATCCGCCTTGGGAATGACAAGGTACGAATTTACGCTGATTGATGGTTAAAAATGAGATACAATCCGCCACCGTTCGAGCAGCAGTGGTGGTGGATACACATTAATGAAAAAGCATCGTGCCTTTCTTAAGTGGGCCGGGGGCAAGTACTCTCTGGTCGACGATATCCGCAAGCACCTGCCGGAAGGAAAAAAGCTGATTGAACCATTCGTTGGCGCGGGCTCTGTGTTTCTGAACACAGACTACGACCAATACCGTCTGGCGGACATCAATCCGGATCTGATTAATCTCTATAATCTTCTCAAGCAAGAGCCGGAGCGTTACGTCGAAGACGCCAAGCGCTTGTTTACCCAAGAGTACAACCAGAAATCAGCCTATCTGGCGATTCGTGAAGAATTTAACCAGACGAAAGATCCTTACCTTCGTTCCCTGTACTTCCTGTACATGAATCGCCATGGTTTTAACGGCCTGTGTCGTTACAACAAAAAAGGCGGCTTCAACGTGCCGTTTGGTTCATACAAGAAACCCTACTTTCCTGAAGCTGAGCTTGAGTTTTTCTCTGAGAAAGCAAAGAAAGCGACCTTTGTGTGTGAAGGGTACCAGCAGAGTTTCAAAAGTGCCCGCCGTGGTAGCGTGATTTACTGCGATCCACCTTATGCGCCTCTGTCGACGACGGCCAACTTCACGACCTATGCGAGCGGCGGTTTCAGTTTGGACGACCAGGCATTGCTGGGTGAGTGGGCGCGTAAAGTGAGTATCGAGAAAAACATTCCGGTGCTGATTTCAAATCACGATACTGCGCTGACCCGAAGCCTGTATCATGGCTCTCACTTCAACATGGTGAAAGTAAAACGCACCATTAGCCGCAATGGTGGTGGGCGTAACAAAGTGGATGAACTGCTGGCACTGTTTGCTCCAGACGTATCAGAGCTTCTTTAATTTGGCATGATGAGCGAAACTAAGCCCATCAGCCCCAGCACAAACACCACGACAAACACGAAACCGACAACGATATAAGGCACCATGCTGGCTTGCTGAAAATCCCGTTGTCGGTTTTTGTCTGACTGCACGCCAAACATCGCTGCAAACACGCTTTTTACCACATCCATCATGCCCACTTTTTCCTGTTGCGGTTTGTCGTTATCCATTGAGTCATCTTCACCATTCATCTTGATTAATCCCAGCTTAGATCAGGGGGAAGGGCTGCGTCTGTCCCAGCTTCAAAATTCAGGGGTTATGGTTTGAATCAGAGGATCTGATAAGACAGATGCCATGCAATCGGGTAGAATTGCGCCGAAATTCGGGTAACACCGACACCACTTTCGGGTAATGCCAATTTACAGTGAGGCTATAGGATGAAGGATTTTCTCATTGCACCGTCGATCCTCTCGGCGGATTTCGCACGTTTAGGTGAAGACGTTGAGCGCGTACTGGCAGCAGGTGCTGACGTGGTGCATTTCGACGTGATGGACAACCATTATGTCCCAAACCTCACCTTTGGTGCGCCAATCTGTAAAGCGCTGCGCGACTACGGCATTACTGCACCCATCGATGTTCACCTGATGGTGAAACCGGTTGACCGTATTATCCCAGATTTTGCCAAGGCCGGTGCCAGCATGATCACCTTCCACGCGGAAGCGAGCGAGCACATCGACCGCAGTCTGCAATTGATCAAAGAGCATGGCTGTCAGGCAGGTCTGGTGTTTAACCCGGCGACGCCGCTGCACTATCTGGACCACGTGATGGACAAGCTGGATATGATCCTGCTGATGTCCGTTAACCCAGGTTTTGGCGGCCAGTCCTTTATTCCTGAAACCCTGAATAAACTGCGCGAAGTGCGTCGTCGTATTGACGAGAGCGGTCGCGATATTCGCCTCGAAATCGACGGCGGCGTAAAAGTAGATAACATCCGTGAAATCGCAGAAGCAGGCGCAGATATGTTTGTCGCAGGCTCGGCTATCTTCGGTCAGCCGGATTACAAAGCTGTGATAGACGAAATGCGAGCGGAACTGAGCAAAGTAGGAAAATAAACCGTGACGGTAAACTTTGACGACATCAAATACATTGCCTTTGATCTGGACGGAACGCTGGTAGATAGCGTGCCGGATCTGGCGGAAGGTATTCGCATGGCACTGGTAGATCACGATCTGCATTCGCCAACCGATGATGAAGTGCGTAACTGGATTGGCAACGGCGCAGAAATCATGCTCAAGCGTGCCCTGAGCCAGAGTGTCACTATCAAGGCTGATATTGATGAAGCACTGTATCAAAAAGTCCGTGAGCGTTTTGATTTCCACTACGCAAACAATGGCCATGACAAAACCATCGTCTATCCGGGCGTGAAAGAAACCCTGACGGCCCTGAAAGCGGCGGGTTACACCCTTGGAGTTGTCACAAACAAACCTTATCAGTTTGTGCCAGAGATCCTGACCGACCTCAATCTGGCGCAGTTCTTTACTGACGTCATTGGCGGTGATTCCCTGCCAACCAACAAGCCGGACCCGGAAGGTCTTCTCAGCCTGCGTGACAAGCACAGCCTGAACAACGAAAACATGCTGATGGTGGGCGATTCGAAAAACGATATCCTCGCCGCGAAAAATGCAGGTTTCGCTTCTGTAGGCCTGACTTACGGATATAACTATGGTGAGCCAATCAGTGACAGCGCACCGGAATTTGTCGCTGACCACTTCAACCAGCTTTTAACGGTTCTCAGCACCGAAAAAACAGCGTAAATTAAAGCTTCGACTATTTTCTCGAAATGACAGCCAGCAGCGATGCTGGCTGAATTGACTGACAGGAACAGAAAGAACATGAGTAATCCTACGACCAAACCCATTGTACTTAGCGGTGTTCAGCCATCAGGCGAACTCAGTATCGGCAACTACATTGGAGCTTTGCGTCAGTGGGAGCAAATGCAGGATGATTACGATTGCCAATACTGCATCGTAGACCTGCACGCGATCACTGTTCGTCAGGAAGCAGAAAAGCTGCGTGAAGCGACGCTGGACTCACTGGCACTGTGTTTGGCTGTAGGCGTAACCCCAGAGAAAAGTAACCTTTTCATCCAGTCTCACGTGCCTGAGCATGCGCAACTGGGTTGGGTTTTGAACTGCTACACCCAAATGGGCGAGCTGAACCGCATGACCCAGTTCAAGGACAAATCAGCACGCCACGCGGAAAACATTAACGCCGGTCTGTTTGGTTATCCTGTACTGATGGCGGCGGATATCTTGTTGTATCAAGCGAATCAGGTGCCAGTCGGTAACGACCAGAAACAACACCTGGAACTGGCGCGCGATATCGCGACCCGTTTCAACAACGTGTATGGCGAAGTATTCACAGTACCAGAACCTTACATCCCACAAGTGGGCGCGCGCGTGATGAGCCTGCAGGATCCGACTAAGAAGATGTCGAAGTCGGATGATAACCGCAACAACGTGATTGGCCTGTTGGAAGACCCGAAAGCGATCGCCAAGAAAATTAAACGTGCAGTGACTGACTCCGATGAGCCACCACGTGTGCTGTTTGATATCGAGAGCAAACCGGGGGTTGCCAACCTGATGGGTCTGATGTCTGTGGCGACCGGTAAAACGTTTGCAGAAATCGAAGCGGAATACGAAGGCAAGATGTACGGCCACCTGAAAACTGACACTGCTGATGCCGTGGTTGCTATGCTGGAGCCAGTGCAAACCCGTTATCAGGAGTTCCGTGCTGACCGTGCGTATCTGGATCAGGTGATGAAAACCGGTGCAGAAAAAGCGTCTGCACGCGCAGCCGAAACACTGAAGAAAGTGTACGAGGCAGTAGGCTTCGTTGCTCGCCCATAATCACTAGATGGAAACCTGAAAAAAAGCAGCGAATTCTCGCTGCTTTTTTTATTTTCGCCGCCATTCCCTTCACGTTCTTCTCCAATTCCTCCGCCTTATGGCTATTTTTGTTGTTATCTGAAACTGTTGATTGCTGAACGCCATTCTGATTATTGAGTGACGCCTCACTCCTGAAATGCAAACTTGGGGATTTCATCACTTAAATGACATGTCGAGCTGTTAAATCATTTGCAGTGTTTATGACTTCACTCGCAAATAAGGACAGCAAATGAAGATCTTTACATGGAGCCCATTGGCTCTAGCTCTCAGTGCAGCACTCCCGGTCAGTGCTGATGTGATCATCACGGAATATGTCGAAGGCTCCTCTAACAATAAAGCTATCGAACTGACCAATACCGGTTCAACGGAAGCTTCTCTCGACAATCTCTCGCTTAAATTAGCCTTCAATGGTGCCACCAGTTTTGGTAACACGATTGCACTTTCCGGCACTCTGGCTGCTGGCGAAAGTTATGTCGTTGCCAATAGCAGTGCAACGGGTGAAGTCACCGGCGTCAGCCAACAAACTTCAGGCTCGCTTTCTTTCAATGGCAATGATGTGGTGGCCTTGGTCGATGAAAATGACAATGTGCTCGACAGCCTTGGCCAACTCGGTAACAGCAGCAACTATGGCAAAGACGTCACGCTGCGCCGCATAGAAGGCAGTACCGGACGTACAGATGCGTCTTCAGCCTTTGACGCCTCAGATGAATGGCAGTCTTTTGCTCAGAACGCTTTTGATGGTCTGGGTTGTAGCGGCGTTGATGCCTGTGATGGCGGTGGCGGAGGTGGCGGCACCTTCAGCTGTGAAGGCGAAACCTTGACGCCAACCTATGCGATTCAAGGCAGTGGTGATCGCAGCCCACTGGTACCAGATGGCAGTTTTGAAGCTGAGGGTACCTACTATGTCGAAGGTGTTGTTACCGCGGTAACAGAGAGCCTCTATAAAGGCTTCTGGCTTCAGGATGCTAACGGTGATGGCGACAACGCAACCTCAGATGGTCTGTTCATCTTTACGGGAGATGCCCCTCAGGGTATTGAGCCTGGCATGCAGGTTTGTGTGGCGGGTACTGTCAAAGAGTTTTTCAATCTCACTCAACTGGATGCGTCCGACAAGCAGTGGGAGGTGATTGATACCGTGGGCGAGCTTCCTGTCACTGATTTGGCAGTGGAAGAGGGTGAAACGCTGGATGCGGCGCTTGAACGTCATGAAGGCATGAAAGTGCGTCTGACGCAGGAAAGTGAACTGGTCGTGACCCGTAACTTCGGATTTGATTACGATGCTTTCCGAAACAACATGGTACTTTCATACGAAGCGCCCAACTTTAAACCGACACAACTGTATATTGCTGGTTCTGATGACGCGGTAGCCTTGGCTGCAGCTAATGATGCAAACCAACTGTTTGTGGAGTCAGACCGCAAAGCGCCGAATGGTGTTGTGCCTTACTTCCCGGGTCTGGATGCTGAGCAGGGTTATATTCGTATCGGCGATACTGTCACTAACCTCGAAGGTGTGATTGGTTACAGCTTCAGTGATTACCGTTTGGTGGTGACCAATGAGCTGGTGGCGAGTGACTTCGTGCGTGAAGAAGATCGCACCTCAGCGCCAGAAGCGTTTGCTGACACCAACCTGAAAGTGGCCAGCTTCAACGTACTGAATTACTTCACCAGTGCGAGTGCCATAGGCGGCGATCTTAATGTTACCTGTCAGGATCAGGCAGATGCTGATGCTTCCCGTGGTTGTAACCGTGGTACCAAAGACGCCGCAGAGTTCGCGCTGCAGCAGGCGAAAATCGTCAATGCATTGACCGCCATGGATGCAGACATCGTTGGTCTGATGGAAATCGAAAATAACGGTTTCGGTGAAAACGGCGCACTGGCAAATTTGGTGGCTGAGCTGAACGCCCAGTTTGCCGATGAAGCTGATCACTACGCGTATGTGACGCCTGCAGAAGCCGATTTGACCGAAGGTACATTCCTTGGCAGTGACGCCATTCAGGTAGCGCTGATTTACCGTCCAGCGCGCGTAGAGCTGAAAGATGATGCCATGGTTATCCGTATGCCTGAGCAACATATCAGTGGTGAAAACCCTGACGGCGAAACCCGCCAGTTGGATAAATTCCAGCGTGACAGTCTGATGCAGTCTTTCAACCTAAAACGCGGTGAAACCCTGTCTATTGCGGTCAGCCACTTTAAGTCGAAAGGTTCTGGTTGTTACGAGGATTGGGTTGCTGGTGAGTTTAGTGACGATCCGGCCGATCTTCAGGGGCGTTGTAATGAGTTCCGCGTTTCTGCCGCAGAAGCCCTAGGTAACGCTCTGGCAGGCGTGAAGGGCGATGTGATTGCGCTGGGTGATTTCAATGCCTATGCGCAGGAAGACCCAATGCGCGTGCTGACCGATTACGATGCGGATACCGCGGAGCGTAAGATTGTCACTGCAGCAGGCACCTCGATTGCTGGTGTGACGCTGGATGAAACGGCGCGTGAAGTGGGTGACGGTTTTGGATACGTCAACTTGGCAAGTTATGCATTGGGCGATGAAGCCTTTTCTTACACCTTTGATGGCGAGCTCGGTAGTCTCGACCACGCGGTGGGCAATGCCAGCGTGCTGGAGAAAATCACAGGCGTGGAAGACTGGCACATCAACTCAGTGGAAAGCACCCTGTTTGAATATTCCGGCCGTTTCACCGGTGATTTGGTCAAATCGACAAACCCATACTCGTCGTCAGATCATGACCCTGTGATCGTCAGCCTGAATTACCCGGACAAGCCGCAGAAGTTCAAGCTGCGCTTTAAGAACAAGAGCTTCTTCTGGGTTCAGCCGACGGTGAACGGTGAAGTGAATGAAAACCGTCCTTGGCTGCGTTGGAAAACCAACATGAAATACACCGAAAAGAGTGAATTTCTGAAAGACCTGGGTGTTGGGTACGGCGACTCCGTCGAGTTGGGCTTCCGTCTATGGGGCTTTATTGCGATTCCATGTGGAGATGCCGTGCTGGAAGAAAACACACGCGCTGTGTTTAAAGGATTCCAGTGTAAGATCAAATAGTCCTCTACCTATCCTGCCACAGGCTCCTTCGGGAGCCTGTTTTTTTCCGCCCTTTTAATGGGTTGCCTGCTGAATCTTGACTAAGCTTTAGTTATGTCTCATAGACAAGGCAGTGTCTTGTATTTGTGATGTTGAATGTCAGGTGCCTATATTCACCCAGTCACCAGACGGCATTGCAGCATCAATTTTTTGGCTTCGGAAGCTTTCATGTCGATCATTGAATCACTATCGATGTTCCTGTTACCGGCGGCAAGCGAGCAGCTATTGCCAATGGGCTATATTGACCCCTGGCTCCAACTTTTGGCGGCCATGGCAGCGTTTATTGCCGCTTCCATGACCTTCATTCATCGTCCGCTGGAAGAAAAGAAACTGCATTGGTTCAAGGTGTCTCCAGTACCTATCAATGCACTGACACTGACGGTCGCCATGTCGTTGGTTCATGTTGCCAACGTTACAGCCAGTCCGACCTACCAGTCCTTGGGTTTCCAGCCAGCTCTGTTGTATCTGCCATTGGTGTTGACCTTCGGGCTCAACTTTTCTGCGCTCAGGATGATCTCGTTTGCCAAGAACAGTCCATTTCGAATCCTGGTGGCATCTGGCCTCATCACGCTGGCCATGGTATTGCAGAATCTGATGGCTTTTACTGGCGTGAATCTGACGTCAATCTATCAACTTGACGCCGCGATTTATTCTCTTGCTGTCGTGGTTTCAGGTTTTCTGGTGACCATTGCCCTTTGGAGCCGCTTTTCAACAGAGAAAACCGGGTTTTGGGATAAAAACCTTACTGCCGGGCTACTCAGCGGTGCTTGTTTAACGGTTGGCTCGCTGGTGATGGCGTTGGCGTCTTCAGAAGCGGTCGTGTTGTCGCGTCAGCCTCTTCGTGATGAAGCCCTTCTGTTCACTATTCTCGATGTGGTGCTGGTGCAGGCATTTCTTGCCATGTTTGTGATTGTCTTCAATCAGTTGGCTAATGCCTGGCTTTGCAGCCATGCTGAGGCGCACCTATTCAGCAAACGGGAGGAGCAGCTTTCCTCCATCCTGCAAACCGCGACGGAAGCCATTGTGGCGATTGACCGCAAAGGCAATATCACCTATTTCAACAAATCCGCCGAGCGTGTTTTCGGTTGGCACTCTACAGAAGTGCTTGGCAAAAATGTGCGTCTGTTGGTGACCGATGAGCATCAGCACCGCCACGATATGTACATTCACAACTTCCTCGAAAGGGGAGACGCATCCGTAGTGGGATCGGTACGGGAAGTCACGGCCAAACGGCGCGACGGTTCGCAACTGCCCGTCAGGTTGTCTATCGGCCATCATGGTTCTCAAGGGCAACATGAATTTGTTGCCGTGATTTCAGATATCTCGGAACAACGCAGTATGGCTTGGGCGCTTCGGGAAAATGCCAAACAGTACCGGGCGTTGGTTTCCAACCTACCATGTATGGCGTTCAGGGAAATGACCGGAGCGACCCGACATATCGTTTATATCAGTGACGCGGCGAAATCATTGACCGGGTATAGCGCATCTATCCTGACCGGGGAAAATGGCGTTTCCCATTTTGTCGACCGCATTCACCCCAGTGATACCGCCAGCTATCGAAAAGTGCGGGAGCTGGCTTCCCGGCGCAATGGAAAGTACGACTGTGAATACCGCTTTCTGACCCGGGATGATGAAGAGAAATGGTTCTGGGAAATTGGTCACAGCTACCGCGCGGAAGATGGCAGTACCTGGATAGACGGTGTGATCATTGATGTGACCGAAAAGCACGAAGCAGAAGAGGCGTTCGAGGAAAAACTGCGTCTTGCGGAAAAGGCGACTCAATCCAAAGCCTCTTTCCTTGCCAACATGAGCTACGAGTTCCGCTCACCCATGAATTCTATTCTTGGCCTGACGGAAGTCTTGATTGAAGAAACGGCAAGTCCTGCTCATCGACATCATCTGGAAGTGATTCGTGAGTCTGGCAACAGTCTGTTGAAGCTTATCAACGATATTCTCGATACGTCGAAACTGGAAAGCCAATCCCTGCCGCTCGATATCGCTGATTTCTCGCTGGTGCAGCTTTGCCGCCAGATTGAGTTCATCGCCCGAGAGACGGTTCAGGCGCGCGACCTTTACGTCAGCTTGCATTACAACGACGCACTCTGGGAGCACTATGTCGGTGACTCTCGACGCATTAAGCAGCTGCTGCAAAACCTGATGCGAAGCGCTCTGACCAAAACGGAAAAGGGCAACGTCGCCCTCCATGTTGTGCCAACCAATGACATCGTGCGCTTCGCGGTTGCCAGTTACGCCTATAACCAGAAAGAAACCAACCAGGAAGAAGCGGTGAACACCGGGCAGACACTTTCTGCGACACTGGTGACCCAGCTCATTGAGTTGATGGGAGGACACCTCTGGTTTGATGGCGAATCGATTCATGGCTCTGTGGTGTATGCCGATTTGCCCCTGATCCCGGCGCAAAGTTCCTCGAGAATGCGCGAGCTGCCTGCCGCCAATTACGCCTTGCCGCCGCTGGAAGTGTTGGTCATCGATGATGTGCAGCGCAACCAGCAGGAACTCAGGGATATGTTGCTCCGTCAGGGTGTGAAGGTGCTGACATTTACCGACCTTGAAGCGGCGGAAGATGTGTTGAAAACACAACCTGTGGATGCGGTTTTTCTCGATGCTTACCTCAGTGAAGAACATTATCCGTCCCCGCAAACCCTGCGTGCCTGGGCTGAGGTGTGTCGCAGTGAGCGACTGAAAGTGGTCGCGATGAAGCTAGCGGCAGACCCCACGACCGACAGCGAGTGGGAGGCACTAGGGTTTGATTACACCATCGACAAACCGTTTATCAGCAATGATGTCTTCGCTATGCTGGCAAACTGTTGTGGCGGGGAGGGCGCTGACAATGTTGCCGTACTCACTCCCCCGACTGATGAGGCCGAACTCTTTGATGATGCATGGGCATTCCAGCATTGGCCTACCACCGACATTTTGCTCAGTGTGATCCGGGAGTTCTACACCACCTATGGCGGGCTACCGGAGACCATCCAGCATCTTTTGCTAGAGCAGCCGGAAGCACTGGAGCCTTTATTGAAGCAAGCCAAAGAATCGGCGAAGTGCATCGGTTTTCCAGCGATAGAGCAGCGAGTGACTAAGTTGCTGGGTTATGTGGAAGCCGGTGATGTTGCAAAAGCGGAGTCTAAGTTGGAAGCCCTGCAGCAAACATTGCAAGAAACCTTTGACCGGGCGCTGGCTTACCTTGGCATCAGGGCTCACGAGCTGGAAGAAGGCGCGTTGGATAGCCCAATGTCCCAGGAACAGTTTGAACGCAAAACCGAGGTCTTCGTCAGCAAACTGGCTGAAGGTCAGTATGACGATGAACTCTATAAAGAACTGGTACCAATGATGGCGGGGCTGGTTCCCCCCACCTTGCTGTCGCAGTTTGTGGCATCGATAGAAAGTTTTGAGCTGGATGAAGCTTATCGACTGATTCTGGCCGTGACAGAACAAATGCCAATGTCACAGAACACAGGAGTACAAGGCTATGGCGTATAAAGTGCTTGTGGTGGATGATGAACCCAGCAATCTCCATGTGATGCGAACTATCTTGCAGTATCAATACACGCTGATTTTCGCCAAAAGTGGCGAGCGGGCGATTGAATTGGCAATGCAACAGCGCCCGGATTTGATTCTTCTGGATATCATGATGCCTGGCATGAATGGCTACGAAGTCTGCCGCGCACTGAAAACCGAAAAAGCAGTCAGCCATATTCCGATCATCATCGTATCGGCACTGGATGAATACCAAAGTGAAGTGGAAGGCTTGAAAAGCGGCGCGGCGGATTTCCTGATAAAGCCCGTGTCGCCAGAACTGGTAAAAAGCCGCGTCGCGAACCTTTTAGGGGAAGCACGAGCTACCATCATGCGGGAAAACTACCAACTGGTGATAAACCAAATTGCTGCAGTCGCCGCGCTTCACAACAACTACGTGGAAATCACCGCGCCCCGGATTGCAAAGTTTTGCGAGTGGTTGGCAGTAAAATATGGCCTGACCAAATCCAAAGCTGAGGACATTGGTCTGGCCTATCCGCTTTGTCAGATAGGGGAGCTTTGGGACGATGGCGGCAACAACACGACAGCAGAAAGTCGGAGTTTGCTGCTGCTATCAGAGGCCACCAAAGGATTTGCCTGTGTCGCCGCAACTTTGCTGACCTACAAAAATACCCGCTGGGATGGCTCCGGTTTCCCCGAAATTGAAGGGGATAAAATTCCTGAAGAATGCCGGGTGGTAACGGTGGCTGAAGCGATCGACAAAGAGATCGAAAACCTCGAAGGCAGCGTCTCAGAGAGGGTGAAAGGGGCGATTTTAGCGCTCTCCCAAGAAGCGGGAACCCTTGCTGACCCTAGGCTCATCCACATTCTGGACGAAAACAGCGAAGAGCTTTGTAGCCTCTACTTTGATTGGCTGGCCTCACCGTGGCCAACGCCCATTCTCCCTATCAACGAGTTCTGATGCAGTGTGAATAAGCCTGTGTTAGCATTTGCGCCCAGTCCCGCTGATGTATGGCGGGCAGGACGTGATGGGAACCTCTGTGCTGTTGATTATTGATAACTACGATTCATTTACCTACAACCTGTATCAGTACTTTTGTCAGTTGGGTGTCGAGGTCGAAGTGATCCGCAACGACGCCATTACCCTGGCCGACATTGAAGCCATGTCTCCTTCACATCTGGTCATCTCTCCAGGCCCTTGCACGCCGGATGATGCGGGTATCTCCCTTCAAGCGATTGAGCACTTTGCTGGAAAACTGCCGATTCTTGGCGTGTGTCTGGGACATCAGGCGCTGGCGCAAGTGTTTGGTGGCAAAGTGATCCGTGCCAAGCAGGTCATGCATGGTAAAACCAGTCCGGTTATCCATCGTAATCTCGGCGTGTTTCACTCGCTGAACAATCCGCTGACAGTAACCCGATACCACTCGTTGGTGGTGGAAGCGGATACATTGCCTGAGTGTTTTGAAGTGACGGCATGGACAGAAGTGGAAGGTGAGTTTGATGAAATCATGGGTATTCGCCATAAAACCCTCGACCTTGAAGGTGTGCAGTTTCACCCAGAAAGCATCTTGACCGAACAAGGCCACCAACTGCTGCAGAACTTCCTCTCCCGCAACTGAGCTCTCGTTTGGTTTACAGTGCTCAGACCTGTGTTGAAAGCCGATCATCATCACTCTTTTTACATTTTTGTTTCGCCGTTTTCCTACCGTTAACAGTGAAACCTTATTCACTCCCTTCGTGCTATCTCTCGTTTATTTCCCAACAGGAAAGACAGTCTTACCGCTTGTTCTATTAATCATTTACCCTTCTTCACGCATAAATATGGCACTTGTGTGAATTTCCCATAGTTTATTGCGCTAGATTATAAAATTTTCTGCTATTGATGCGGTTAATGAAATGTAAATACTATGCTTATAGCAGAATCGACAGAAGGATATGAGCGATGACAGCCGAACATAAAGTAGAACGTAAACTGTTCGATGAAGTGATGGTGCCATGTTATGCACCCATGAATATGATCCCGGACAGAGGCAAGGGTGCTCGTATTTGGGATCAGGATGATCGTGAATACATCGATTTTGCCGGCGGTATCGCCGTGAGCTGCTTGGGACATTGCCACCCAGTGATGGTGGATGCACTGAAAGCCCAAGCCGAAAAACTGTGGCACCTTAGTAATGTCATGACTAATGCACCTGCACTGCGTCTGGCGAAAAAGCTGACTGAAGTGAGTTTTGCTGAGCGTGTTTTCTTTGCTAACTCTGGTGCAGAAGCTAACGAAGCAGCGCTGAAACTGGCACGCCGCTGGGCCGTGGACGTCCACAGCCCAGAGAAGAGCGAAATCATCGCCTTTACCCAAGGTTTCCACGGCCGTACTTTCTTCACCGTCACCGTGGGTGGTCAGGCTGCATACTCCGATGGCTTCGGACCAAAACCGGGCAACGTCACCCACCTGCCTTACAACGATTTGGATGCACTGGCTGCCGCCATGTCTGACAAAACCTGCGCCATCATGATGGAACCACTGCAAGGTGAAGGCGGTATCGTCACCCCAGATCCCGCTTTCGTTCAAGGTGTTCGTGAGCTGTGTGACAAGCACAATGCTCTGCTGATTTTCGATGAAGTTCAGACAGGTAACGGCCGTACAGGGACTTTCTACGCGTATGAGCAAACCGGTGTGACGCCAGACATCCTGAGCACGGCGAAATCGCTGGGCGGTGGCATCCCAATTGGTGCCATGCTGACCACTGAAAAACTGGCTGCTCACATGAAAGTCGGTACCCATGGCTCCACTTACGGTGGTAACCCGCTGGCATGTGCGGTTGCCGAAGCGGTGGTGAACGAAGTGAGCAAGCCGGACGTGCTGGCTGGTGTGAAAGAGCGTGAAGGTTGGTTCCGTGAAGGGCTGGAAGCACTGAATGCGAAGTACAAGATGTTCAGCGAAATTCGCGGTAAAGGCCTGCTGATTGGTGCTGCCCTCAACGAGGAGTGGAAAGGGCGCGCCCGTGATGTGCTGCTGGCTGCTGGCGAAGAAGGTTTGCTGTTATTGGTTGCCGGTACCAATGTGGTACGTATGACCCCATCACTGGTTATCACCAAAGAAGAAGCAGAAGAAGGTTTAGCGCGACTGGATCGTGCACTGGCAAAACTGACGGCGGCATGATCGCCCAACGTTTTGACCACTCATTGCATCAGGAGGAAGTAAGATGCTGGTAATTCGACCAATCAGAGAAACGGATTTTGACGCCTTAATGCTTTGTGCAGAGGAGTCCGGACACGGTTTTACGTCGCTCCCTGTTGACGAAACCCTGATTAAAGGCCGTATTGATCACTCGCTGGACAGTTTCGCCCGTAACGCACAAGCACCGGGCATGGAAGGTTACCTGATGGTAGCGGAAGACACTGAAACTGGCGAAGTGGCAGGCACCACCGGCATTGAAGCGGCCATCGGGTTGGACAACCCGTTTTACAGCTACCACATCAGTAAAATCGTTCACCATTCACGTCGTCTGGATGTGCATAACGTGGTGGAAGTACTGACCTTCGGGAATAACTACACGGGTGCAACGGAAATTTGCACCCTGTTCCTACGCCCTGAGTTCCGTCAGGGGCTGAACGGTAAATTACTGTCTAAATGCCGCTTCCTGATGTTGGCCCAGTTCCCGGAAAAATTCTCCGACGTCATCTTCGCAGAAATGCGCGGTGTATCTGATGAAGACGGAAACTCGCCATTCTGGGCTTGGCTTAAAGAGCATTTCTTCTCGATTGATTTCACCTTGGCAGACTACCTGACAGGAACGGGCCAGAAAGGCTTCATCGCTGATCTGATGCCTAAGCTGCCAATCTACGTGAGTCTATTGAGTGAAGAAGCGCGTGAAGTGATTGGACAGGTGCATGAGAAAACCCGTCCGGCACTTCGCCTTCTGGAAAAAGAAGGTTTCACTTGCCGTGGCTATGTCGACATTTTCGATGCTGGCCCAACGGTAGAGTGCCTTCGCCAGAACATAGATTCTATTCGGCGGTCATTCACCGCAAGAGTGAAGATCGCCGAGCACAGCAGCGCACAGGATTATTTGATCTGTAACAGTGACTTTGAAAACTTCCGCGCCACTGCAACCAAGGTTGGTGTCGATGAAGAGCGCAATGAAGTGCTCATCAGCAAGGAAGTGGCAGAAGCGCTGTTTGTACAAGATGGAGATACCGTGCGTCTGGTGTCGGTTTAGGAGAGACGATCAATGACACAATGGATTGAGAACAAAGCCATTGAGGGTAAGGGCGACGCGTTCGAATCGCTCAACCCATTTAACAGCGAAGCGGTCTGGTCCGGCAAAGCGGCCACGCCTGAGCAAGTGGAAGCGGCGGTTGATGCCGCGCGTTGTGCGTTTATCAGCTGGAAAAAAACGCCGTTTACCGAGCGCCAGGCGCTGGTGGAGCGTTTCGCGGAAAAAGTAAAAGAAAATAGCGAGCATATTGCGAAAGTGATCGCTGAAGAAACAGGTAAACCACTGTGGGAAACGCGCACAGAAGCGGCGGCCATGGTCGGAAAAATCGGTATCTCTTTGCGTGCCTATCAGGAACGTACTGGTGAACGGGCAAAAGACGTAGCGGGCACACAAGCGGTGCTGCGTCATCGCCCGCTGGGTGTGATGGCGGTATTTGGCCCATATAACTTCCCTGGGCACTTGCCGAATGGTCACATTGTTCCGGCATTACTAGCGGGTAACACTGTGGTGTTCAAACCCTCAGATCTGACGCCGAAAACGGCCGAAGAAACCTTGAAGCTTTGGATTGAAGCGGGTCTGCCGGAAGGCGTGATCAACATGGTTCAGGGTGGTCGAGAAACCGGTGAAGCGCTGGCGCAATCAAAAGGCATTGATGGCCTGCTGTTTACCGGCAGCGCCAATACTGGCCATATCCTTCACCGTCAGTTCGCGGGTCAGCCGGGCAAAATGCTGGCGCTCGAAATGGGCGGCAACAACCCGATGGTGATTTCCAATGACTACGGCGAAGTAGATGCCACGGCATACACCATCATCCAGTCAGCCTTTATCAGTGCAGGCCAGCGTTGTACCTGTGCCCGTCGACTCTATGTACCTAAGGGTGACAAGGGCGATGCCTTGCTTTCCCGTTTGGTCGAGATGACCAAGAACATCCGCGTCGGTGGCCAGTTCGATGAGCCAGCACCGTTTATGGGCGCGCAGATTTCTGTTCGCGCCGCAGAAGGCATTCTGGCTGCGCAGGCGAATCTTGAGTCTCTGGGTGGCGAACCACTGCTGAAAGCCGAGTTGCTGCACGATGCTGTGGTGTCTCCAGGCATCATTGAAGTGAGCAAAGTCGCTGAGCTGCCAGATGAAGAATACTTCGGTCCGCTACTACAGGTGGTTCGTTATGATTCGCTGGAACAGGCCGTCGAGCTTGCCAATGACACCCGCTACGGACTGTCCGCAGGTCTGGTGTCCACGGATGATGCGGAGTGGGATTACTTCCTCGACCATATCCGCGCAGGCATTGTAAACCGCAACCGACAGTTGACGGGCGCAAGTGGTGATGCACCGTTTGGTGGACCTGGCGCGTCGGGTAACCTTCGTCCAAGCGCTTACTACGCGGCAGACTACTGCGCTTACCCGATGGCATCGATGGAAGGTGAAGACGTTTCACTGCCAGCACAATTGAGCCCAGGGCTCTCGCTTTAATATTCCGCAATCACAAGCATTCAGGAGGATGTGATGGAACGCGTTCAGGCTTTATTCGACGGACTTTGGAAAGATTACACTGCACGCCTGTGCCCTTCAGCCGCAAAGGTTCATCAACTGCTGGAAGAAGGCACGCCGCTGCTGAATGACCACATTGCACTGCGTACCTTTGCGTTGCCAAAAGTGGGTCTCGACAGGCTGGCTGCGCCTTTCATTGCTATCGGCTATGAGCCAAAGGGCGAATATGAATTCAAAGCTAAGAAGCTGTTCGCACGCCATTTTGAACATCCGAACCCTGATGCACCTAAAGTTTTCATCAGTGAGCTGTTGGTCGGTCAATGCTCTTCAGAGCTTCAACTGGCAGTTCGCTCGCTGGTGGACCAAGTGGATGATGCCGCATTAAATGATCCTGCTTTCCTTTACGGTGGCCGTTTGTGGGATATCGACTTTGATACTTACAAGAAACTGGCTGATGAAAGTGAATATGCAGGCTGGTTGTCAGCGCATGGCTTTGGCGCCAACCATTTTACTGTCAGTGTGAATCAGCTGAGTACGTTGGACACAGTAAAAGGCGTCAATGACCTGCTGCGCCAGTCTGGCTTTGCCATCAATGAGTCTGGCGGGGAAGTGAAAGGTAGTCCGGAAGTGTGTCTGGAGCAGTCATCGACCATGGCTGACAAAGTGAGTGTGGTTTTCAGCGACGGCGAACAAACCATTCCTGGCGGATTCTAC
The DNA here is from genome assembly GCF_947387585.1 of Grimontia sp. SpTr1. Classification (NCBI taxonomy): domain Bacteria; kingdom Pseudomonadati; phylum Pseudomonadota; class Gammaproteobacteria; order Vibrionales; family Vibrionaceae; genus Grimontia; species Grimontia sp. SpTr1. Next base: position 24,607 of record NZ_CANDOD010000009.1, on the reverse strand, counting down.
GAATTTGCCAAGCGTTACCCGCTGGCTGACGGCTCTCTCTACCAAGGTTTTGTCGAAGCATCAGCAGACAAAATCTTCGAGAGTACCGATCAGTAACGCTTCATCAGTGAAAGGCTAACTCAGTAGGATTGCGTGGTTGGCCAATCTTCCGCTGAAGGCGTGTCTAAACGACGTCTGTCTTCGCCTAGCATGCACTGAATGTGGTAGTGCGATGGGTCGCTAAAGCCAGTCAACTCAGTGCTGAGGTGGCCCGGGGTAGCGGAAACTGGCGTTTGCTGAGACGGTTGTGAAAAGTGCTGGATTTCCATGTCCATGTCGATGTTCCCTAATACAACGACTGCATGCGAATGCATACATAGCTTGCATTGAAAATTAGCACTGAATAATGACATTCGCTGGAAAATCGACGTGATCACGATCACGCTGCAAACAAAAAAGCCACCGCATAAACGGTGGCTTTCTTTTTAGGCTGAGTACGCTTAGCGAGTACCGTATACCACGATGGTTTTACCGTGTGCAGAAATCAGGTTCTGTTCTTCCAGCATCTTCAGGATGCGGCCAACGGTTTCACGTGAACAGCCAACGATTTGACCAATTTCCTGACGGGTGATCTTGATTTGCATACCGTCTGGGTGAGTCATTGCGTCTGGTTGTTTTGCCAGGTTCAGCAGCGTCTGAGCGATGCGACCAGTTACGTCCAGGAACGCCAAGTCACCAACTTTCTGGCTGGTCACTTGCAGACGGCGAGCCATCTGAGAAGACAAGCGCATCAGGATGTCTGGGTTAACTTGGATCAGCTGGCGGAATTTCTTGAATGAGATTTCTGCAACTTCACATGGAGATTTTGCGCGAACCCAAGCGGTACGCTCCTGATCTTCCTCAAATAGGCCAAGTTCGCCAATGAAGTCGCCCTGGTTGAGGTAAGAGAGGATCATCTCTTTGCCTTCTTCATCCTTGATCAGTACAGCCACAGAGCCTTTCACGATGTAGTACAGCGTTTCTGCTTTCTCACCCGCGTGGATAAGAGTACTTTTCGAAGGGTACTTATGAATGTGGCAGTGTGAAAGGAACCACTCTAGTGTTGGGTCTGTTTGAGGTTTTCCTGGAACCATATATCTCATTTCCTCTGCAGTTGTTGCCTGATGAGTCTTCCTTAGCCCACCGTCCTGCGGCACAAGTCCGTTGGATAGCATAAAGTGTCGGCAGTCAGGCTACAAGCTCTCTGTTTGAGTCATTGAGTTTATCCTTTTTCCAGCACGATTTCTTGATTTTGATATGGACTTCTCCCCCTATTAAAGGCTAAAAACGTGGACAAGATCACGACCCTGAAAGTAAATGGAGGTAAGAAATGCAAGCAAGCGTCAAATGGTGTGGAAATGAGACCTTCCTCGGACTGTCAAATTCCGGCCATAGCATTGTGATGGATGGAAACGGTGGTGCAAATGCCCCAAGTCCGATGGAAATGGTGCTGATGGGCGCGGGCGGATGTAGCTCTGTCGACGTGGTTGCAGCACTGAAAGAAGGTGCACAGCAGGTGGTTTCTTTTGTGGCTGAGCTAAGTGCTGAACGCCGTGAGCAAGCACCAAAGCTGTTTACCAAAATCAATATTCACTTTGTCGTGACAGGTAAAGCGCTTGATGAAAGCCTGGTAGCCTCTGCGGTGAAAGACAGCCTCGAGAAATACTGCTCTGTTTGCTTGATGCTAGGTGCAGGAGTGGAAATGACCCACAGTTATGAGGTGATTGAGGCGGCTTGATCATGTAACAAAAAGCCTGAACATCAAACGGTAAGAATGAAAAGGAGGGGTAGCCCTCCTTTAGTTTATCTGTGGTGTGTCGAGATCATCAGACAGAGCATTTCTCACCTCATCACTGATCGTCACGCTGAGTTCGAGTGCAGGATGATCAACGCCCGCGGTCAGTGCGTCACCTTTTTTCAGGGCGGTGATCATCGGGGGTGTCAGCTCGAATCGCATAAAGTGCACGCTCGAGGTTTTTTCGTCATTGTCGCGTTCAAGGTCCTCATCGCAGATAGGGTAAACCTTCGCATCGTTGCCGACTCTCAGCCAGACCTTGTTCTCCACGCCAATGAGCTTGGCGAGTTCTACTTTCCTGATTTCTGGGTCAGCATACTCAATCATCATGGTAGCTTTCAGATTGCTGCCATCAGGGATCAGAGGATTGTAGGCATCCAATTCTTCCGCAATGCCCTCTGGCTCGAAGATGCGTTCAATACGCAGCATTTCCTGAATCTGGTATTGGATGGTCTGACGGTTTTCAAAAATCAGCCTTGCATGATCACCAAGCTTCACGAAGCGGTGTTTTTTGTGCTCCATGATTTGGTGGCGGAATTGGGCGCGTGCACGGGCGTAATCCTCCAGCGTCATTAAGTCATCTGCAGTCAGTTTTTCCATGGTTTTCGCTCCCTGTTACAGGCCGTAGGCCTTCCTTAATAAGGTCATGGGGTGAATGGGTTTATCCACCTCCGCCAGTTTGGCAATGTGCGCACCTGCCATCGGGCAGTCACTGGCAAAGTAGTCGGCGTTGGCTTGTTTCACTTTCTTTGCCACGGGACGACCAATTTTCACTGCCTTGTCATGCGTTTCCACTTTCACCGCGTAAGTCCCGTCGTGACCCGAACAGCGTTGCTCCGGTGCAACCTGAGTGCCAGGCACCAAACGGAGTAGATCTGCGGTTTTTAGGCCAATATTCTGCACGCGAAGATGACAGGCAACGTGGTAGCTGATGTCACCAAGCGGCGTATCGAACTCGGTGTTGAGTTTGCCGGCTTTGTGGCGAAGCATCAGGTATTCGAAGGGGTCATAGAAGGCATCACGGACTTTGGCGACATCCGGGTCATTGGGAAACAAGAGCGGAAGCTCCTGTTTGAACATCAGCACGCAGGATGGTACCGGTGCGATAAGGTCGAACCCTTTCTCCACCATCGCAAGAAGCTGCGGAATATTTTCTTCTTTGGCGCGCTGAACGCTTTCTAAATCGCCCAGTTCCATTTTGGGCATACCGCAGCAACGCTCTTTGCCGACCACTTCGATATGGATATTGTTCTTCTGAAAGACCTTGTAGAAATCCTCACCGAGTTCTGGACTGTTGTAGTTGCCGTAACAGGTGGTGAACATAGCCACCTTCCCTGTGGTTTCGCCAACAGGTTCTGGCGTGATGTCTTTCACCATTGAGGCAACACGTTTTCGCATGGTGTTGCTGTCGTATGTCGGCACAATAGCGTCTTTGTGCACGCCGGCTTTCTCAAGCACGCTTCTAAATGCATTGTTTTTGTTCATCGCGTTCACGGTGACATCCACGATGGGAATCGTTGCCATGCCACCTACCATATCTGTGCTGGAAAGCAGTTTGTCCCGCAGCGATGCACCTTGCTCGTGGAATTTCACCGCTTTGGCGCGAAGCATCAGGTGAGGGAAGTCTATTTCCCACTCATGCGGCGGAACATAGGGGCATTTGGTCATATAACACATGTCACAGAGGTAGCATTGATCTGCGACTTTCTGGTAATCCTTCTTATCAACGCCATCGACTTCGAAGGTTTCGGATTCATCAATGAGGTCAAACAGGGTGGGGAATGAATCGCAGAGGCTCACGCAGCGGCGGCAGCCGTGGCAAACGTCAAAGACGCGCTCCATTTCTGCTTCGAGCTTTTCGCGATCGTAAAAGTCTGGGGATTGCCACTCAATTGCGTGGCGGGTGGGGGCGTCAATGCCTCCTTCGCGTTTTTCTTTCATGACGTGTCCCTGCTACTGGTTGTGCCGGTTTTCGGCAGTCACTGTGCGTTATCGTCATTAGCGCCTATTGCGCTCTGAAAGGGCGGACTGGCCGCCCTTTTTGTGCGACTAGCTGTCGAGGTTGTCGAGTGCTTTCTGGAAGCGGTTCGCGTGGCTTCGCTCTGCTTTGGCGAGCGTTTCAAACCAGTCCGCGATCTCATCGAAACCTTCGTCGCGCGCCGTGGCGGCCATGCCCGGATACATATCGGTGTATTCGTGGGTTTCACCGGCAATCGACGCTTTGAGGTTTTCTGCTGTGTTACCCATAGGTAACCCTGTCGCAGGGTCGCCCACCTCCTCTAGGTATTCCAGATGGCCGTGTGCGTGGCCCGTTTCACCCTCGGCCGTTGAGCGGAAAACGGCGGCGACATCGTTGTAGCCTTCAATGTCTGCTTTTGATGCGAAATAGAGATATCGACGGTTTGCCTGACTTTCACCGGCAAAGGCGTCTTTGAGGTTTTGCTCGGTTTTGGTTCCTTTCAGTGACATGGCTCTGTCCTCTTTTATGACATTGTCTTGCTTCTGCTGGTTAAAAAGTAACCAGTAAGATTAAGTTAAGGACAGGTTTGTTATTCGGTCTAATGAATAAAAACGTAATCCGCGATAGATTTTATCGATGGCGGATTACGTTTAAACGTGGTAGATGAGTTCAGTGGTACTAGCTGATTTTGCCGGTTTCAATCAGCTGCTGGATAAGGGGACGAATAATCAGTTCCATGGCGAAACTCATCTTGCCGCCCGGCACAACCAGGGTGTTATGACGGGACATAAAAGAACCTTGGATCATTGAGAGCAGATAAGGGAAATCGACTTTCTTGATGCCACGGAAACGGATCACCACAAAACTTTCATCCAAGCTTGGGATGCCTTTTGCGTTGAGTGGATTCGAAGTATCTACCGTCGGGACACGCTGGAAGTTGATGTGGGTTCGGCTGAACTGCGGTGTGATGTAGTTCAGGTAGTCGTCCATCGAACGAACAATGGAATCCATTACCGCTTCGCGAGAATGCCCGCGGTCGCGGGTGTCGCGGACAAACTTCTGGATCCACTCCAGGTTCACGATTGGCACCATACCGATCAGCAGATCGACGTGCTGGGCGACGTTAATCTCACCTTCTACCACACCGCCGTGAAGTCCTTCATAGAACATCAAGTCAGTGTTTTCCGGCAAGTCCTGCCAAGCTGTAAAGGTGCCCGGCATTTGGTTGTAAGGTACCGCTTCATCAAAGGTATGGAGATAACGGCGAAACTGCCCCGTGCCTTCCTCACCGTATTCCTTGAAGAAAGATTCGAGCCTTGGGAAGTCGTTGGCAGTTGGGCCGAAGTAACTGATATGACGGCCCTGTTCTTTGGCTTTACGGATTTCCACGTCCATTTCAGGACGGGTATACCGATGAAAACTGTCACCTTCCACCCAAGCGGCGCTAATCTTCATCATGTTGAAAATCTTGCGGAATGCGTCTGAGGTGGTGGTCGTCCCTGCGCCGGACGAACCGGTGACTGCAATAATGGGGTGCTTTGCAGACATGACAAACCCTGTCAATTTAGAAAGATGGCAACAGTTAACAGGGTCTCGATGGCTTGGTCAAGCGATGGATATTAGGCAAGTGATCGCACAGGTTTGATATCCACCGTTTCGTGTAACTCAGAAAACACCACAACGGCTTCTTTGTTTTTGAGCAGATTGTAGACCTGTTCCACCTTTTCCTCGAAGCTTGCTTCCTGCTCGCCGTAATCTGTCCCTTCACGCAGCACAAAGTGCTCAATCAGGTTTCTAAGGGTCTCTTCGGGGATCTCTTGCCAGGGAACAATCATGGTGGCTTTACCTACTACAAAAAACGGTGCCGGAAGGTGGCGTTAAACACGATATCCGTGCTGTTATCGTGATTGAACATATTCTCTATAGCCACCAATTCTATCGCACTGTTATTAAAAAGGTAGCGATAACCCAGCGCAAACTCGTGCACCAAGGCATTAAGTTCACCCAGCCCTGCACCGGCTGCTTTGCCTTGCGATATCAGGTATTCGCCTATCAGCTCATGATGCGTGAACCATTGATACTGGTAGCTGATACCCGCGTTAATACCCCAGGGTTTTACCTCAACAAAATGCTGGGGTTTATCCGGTCGGTGGACGAGCGACACCATGGCGGTCAGCCGGTGTTTCTCTCTTTGGTAGCCATAGTTGAGCTGAGCAGACTGCTCGAAGGAAGTGTTGGCAAACACGCCATGGCTGACCCGGTTAAAGAACAGGGTGACACCCGCACTCACCGCATGGTGCATGTCTTCATAGAGTGTTTGCTCGCCATACAGATTGATGGCACTGAGTAAGGGATCGCCAGTGAAGTCTTCGACTGGCGCGTCCATGGTGCTGGGGACATAGATATAGAACCTGTCTTCATCGACTTCGGTGCGACCGTTTTGGTCGATGCCAAAAATGCTATGGAACTTTTCCGTTAGGCCATCCAATCGGTTGTTTGCCGCATAGCGGTATTGCAGCCAAACCCCAATCCGTTTTTCCTCATCCAGCGCATGAACGAAGCCGCCCATAAACTGGTTGTGATAGTAGTCGAAGTTGTATTCCTGTGAAGGTGCCCAAACGCTGCCAATAGCGACGGAAGCGAAGGCATCTGTTTGTCCCGCTTTTAATTGAAACGGGTCTTGGAGTATCGGTGTGAGCCCAGTGGTTTGCAGCGGTGCCTGACTTTGGGCAATCAGCGGCCCAAAGCGCAAAGGGTCTGTGTTTTCTGCCTGCGCAGCGAAGGGGAGCCACCATAGCAGCATAAAAGCAGTGCGAGATATTGCCATCGTCCACCTCTCTCGCCCTGCTTTCTTGGTGTTATTGCGCCTTTATTCGGCGTCGATGTGCAAGGCTAACCAGCGTGGCACCTCTTTTTCCAGCCAGAAGTCTGGTGCATTCAAGGTACCGGAGACAAATCCGACGTGACCGCCATATTCGGTCAGGTGATAGTCAATGTTGTCCGGTAGCGGCGCTTTGGGGATCACCGCTTCCGTCATAAAGGGATCATCTTTAGCATGGATCACTTTGAGCGGAGCCGCAATTTCCTGCAACACACCTAAGCCACTGCATTGGCGATAATAATCCTCAGCATCGTTGAATCCGTGCAGTGGTGCAGTGACGGTTTGGTCGAACTGATAGAGGTTCGATATCGCCACTTTCTCCCCGCTTTTCAAGTGCCCGATTTGCGGGTGGCGGGCAAGCTTGTTACCGAGGGTGCGGTTCATTGAGCGGAGCAGATACGCTTGATAGACGCGGGAAAACCCCTTACGAATGCGACTTGAACATGCCGCCAGATCCAAAGGTGGACTGATGACACATCCAGCTTTGATGATGGGATCGTCTTTAAACTCTGCCAGATAGCGCACCAGCATGTTGCCACCGAGGGAGACGCCGGTAGCGACTTTGGTATTGGCAGGGAATCGTTTGTTTAGATACTCGAGGAAAAAGCGGGCATCCCCCGTTTCACCAGAGTGATAGCTGCGTGGCATTTTGTTCAGCGAGCCGCTACAGCCGCGAAAGTGCATTAAAACACCGACCCAACCTTGCTGTTTAAAGGCATTGAGCAATCCGTTGGCATAAGGGCTGTAAAAACACCCGGCAAGGCCGTGAAACAGCACCACAATAGGTTTGTCACCAACGCTGGCGGGGTCTTGCGTCCAGCTGATATCCAGAAAATCCCTATCCGGCGTTTCAAGGCGTTGCCAGACCGGTTCAAAGACCGCTTTCCTGCGCAAAAAGCGCGGAAGCAGGGTTTGGACATGTGGGTTTTTGCCGCCTTTCATCGGCACGAAAGGCTTGCTTGCTGTTTGTTCCATTTCTATCTCTTACAACGCAAATTCAGTCAGTGGTGGATTCGCCAACAGCTTGGCGAGCTTCTCGCAGCCCTGTTCAAGTAACTCACGACTGGGTGGTGCGCTCACAGCAATCCGCACCGTCGGTGGCGCGGAATATCCCGCAGGCACAAAAAGCTCAGACGATTTCAGCTCCAGGCCTTCCGCTTTGCTCGCCGCCAGAAACTCACTGAGAGACCAGGCTTCGGGTAATGTTAGCCAGCCGTGAAACGCGTTGGGATGGTAACGCATAGACTCAGTACCAAGATAGCGGGTGACGATTTCCCACCGTGTTTCCATTTCAGTACGAATGGTTTCAAGGATCTGGTTTGCTGAGCCATTCTCCAAAAGGATTGATGCCATGGCGGTTAAAAGCGGGCTGATCATCCAGCTGTGGTTTTGTAGCGCGTTAACGAAGTGGGGATAGAAGCGTTCCGGCAGATGCAGGAAGCCGAGACGAAGACCGGGAGCCAATGTTTTCGCCAACCCACCAATATATATCACATTGTCAGCAGCCAGATTGACCATCGGCGAGGGCCGTTCGCGGGGAAGCAGGCCGTTGATGTCATCTTCCACGATCATCAGTTGCTGTTGTTCACACACCTCGATGAGTGCGTGACGACGGGCTTCACTCATGGTCGCTGTCGTCGGGTTTTGCAGGGTTGGGGTGAGGTACACCAATCTCGCCTGATATTGCTGACAGGCTGCGCTTAAGGATTCTGGCAACATGCCTTCATCGTCCATCTCTACGGGCTTCACCGTGAGTTGCAACTGTCTGGCAAGACTGAGTAAACCGGGATAGGTGAACTTATCGGTAAGGATGGTATCCCCGGCTCGACAAAGGGTCATCAGGCAAAGCTGCATGGCATTTTGCGCGCCGGAGCAGAACAGCAAACGCGACGGTTCGGCGTTCACCTGATGCCCATTCAACCAGTCGGCCAGAATTTCACGGTGACGCACAATGCCGGAAGGCGGCTGATACAGCATCAGACTGTTGAGTTCCTGCGGGTGGGCAGCAAGTTGCTCCAGTGCCTCCGCGAAGAGATCGGCACGGTTAATCGTTGGTGGCACGTTGTAGCCAAAGCTCAGCACATCTTGTCGATCAGGATCGGAAAAAGACCACAGTGGGCGGTTGTTCTCGCAAATGTAGGTGCCTGCACCGACTTTGGCTTCGACAATGCCTCGTCGCTCCGCTTCTGCATACGCGCGGGTGACCGTTCCTACGGTGACTGACAACGCATCCGCCAGTGCGCGGTGGGTCGGCAGTTTTGTTCCCGGTGCCAGTTCTTTGCTAACCACTTTATCCGCAATGGCATCGGCTATTTGCCGATACATAGGAGCTCCGGACTTCTCCAATGCAATATTTATGATTGTCATGGTGACAATAAACCTTTTGATCTGATTTTTGATCCCTGATAGCGTGAATTTTGAACAATTAATAGGTCAATTTCAATTTTTAGCCTGAATTGTATCGATACAATGTGAGCAGGGAGACAATTCATGATGGAACTATCTTTTTTGGCGACACTGGCGCTTTTTGCAGCGACCATGACAGGCACGCCAGGACCAAACAACATGATGCTGACAGCATCAGGGGCAAACTTCGGATTTCGACGCACAGTGCCACACCTTATTGGCATTTCATTGGGGGTGGCGTCATTGATTGGTGTGGTTGCCGCCGGACTTGGCGCAGTATTTCAGCTCTACCCTTGGGTACAGGAAGGGATGAAGCTGCTGGCCAGTACTTATCTTCTCTATCTTGCCTGGCGTATTGCGAAGGCGGGCGCACCTTCTGAAGATGCTTCCAGCGATCGCCGGCCGATGACCCTGATGGAAGGAGCATTATTCCAGTACGTCAATCCCAAGGCGTGGGCAATGGCGGTGAGTGCGGTGGGTACCTTTACCTTAGCGGGCGGAGATTATTGGATATCTTCCATGGTGATTGTCATTACTTTTCTCATCGTGGGCTTGTCTCTCACATCTATTTGGGCGGGCTTTGGCGTCTGGGTGGGGAAAGTGCTGTCTTCAGAAAAAAGCTGGAAAGTGTTTAACCGCGTGATGGGCACCCTGACCGCATCCTGCTTAATCTTTATTTGGCTGTAAGCAGGGAGTCTCGTATGTCTGTACTTAATTTTTCTTATGCCACCATCAAAGATGCCGAGAAATTCGGCGAATATGTGTTAGCGGCCAAAGTGCTGCTCGACCAAGCTGGTGTGGAAGTGGTGGTTCGAGGAAATTGCGTGGGGACTTTCCGGGGTGACAAAGCGGAAGAGCATGTCACCGCCGTTTTTCGCTATCGGGATATTGAAGCTGTTGAACGTTTTTACGCTTCTCCGGCGTATCTTGAATTGGTGCCACTTCGTGATGAATCCTGTGAGATGACGATAGTCCTTTACGACGAGCAGGTATGAAGTCCTTTCATCAACGCCGGATAAAGGTAATGTGCATCCCCATCTAACTGCGAGCAGTACATCTCCAAAGAGGAAGAGGTGTTTTCTTCCCACACTTGTTGGTTAACACAGGCGAGCAATTCCTGCTGCTGGAACTTCTCTAATGTCAGCTCATAGTTAAGCATTTTCTGGTAAGCCCCGCGCGAAAGCTGTGGCTTGAGGTCACGTCGCATCAATCGATAGCGGGTGAGCAGGGTTTCTGACTGAACCAATGATTGGCGAAGTTGAGCGAGTGATGAGGCCGAAAGGGAAAACCCGGCGTCTTCCAGCCAGGCTAACAGCAGAGCGAGGTTCACATTGCCTTTGAACTGATCCTGAAGTTTAAGGCAGGCGTGTTTGACCTCTTGCTGTCCATAATGATGCAGACAAAATTGCCACAGCCCATCGGCTGTGGCTTGCTGTTTTAGCGGCCTTGGAACTCCGCTTCCATTTGCTCCAGTTGTTCCTGAAGATCCATCCATTCCAGTTCGACCTCTTCGAGCGATGATTTCGCGTCTGCCTGCTGGCGCAGCAATTCGGTAAGTTTCTCTTTGTTGGACGCTTCATAACTAGAAGGTTCCGCCAGTTGAGATTCTACTTCAGCAATTGTTGCAGAATACTTTTCGAGTTTTGTATCCAGCGTGTCAATTTTCTTGCGGATAGGCGCGGTCTGTTTGCGAAATTCTGCTTCCAGACGTTTTTGTTCTTTACGGGCTGCTTGAGTATTTGTACCTGCAGGTTTGGCGTTTTCTGCCTGTTCCTGACGACGCTCAGAGCGCTGCAATTCGTTCAGCCATTGGTGGTAATCATTCAGGTCGCCATTGAATGGCTCAACCTTGCGGTCATGCACCAGATACAGATCGTCAGTGGTTGCACGGAGCAGGTATCTGTCGTGGCTCACGATAACCATGGCGCCTTCAAACGATTGCAGTGCCATCGTCAGTGCGGCACGCATGTCGAGATCAAGGTGGTTGGTGGGTTCATCGAGCAGCAACAGGTTCGGTTTTTGCCAAACAATCAATGCCAGCACCAAACGTGCTTTTTCGCCGCCAGAGAAAGGGGCAATCACATCCAGCGCTTTGTCGCCATGGAAGCCAAAGCTGCCGAGGTAATCGCGAAGTTGTTGCTCTGTCGCTTCCGGTGCCAGACGCATCATGTGCTGAATGGCCGTTTCATCATCACGCAATGTTTCTAACTGGTGCTGGGCAAAGTAACCAATCTTCACACCCTGCGAATAACGCAGCTCACCAGCCTGTGCGGGCACTGTGCCTGAAAGCAGTTTTATCAGCGTTGATTTACCCGCGCCGTTACGGCCAAGCAGACCAATGCGGCTGCCTGGCACCAGATTCAGGAAGATTTTTTCCAGAATCATGGTGTCGCCGTAACCTGCGCACACCTCTTCCATCATCAGGATAGGATTAGGTAGAGCAGATGGCTCACGGAATTCGAAACTGAATGGGTTGTCAAATTGCGCCGGGAGCATTTTCTCCATGCGTTCAAGCGCTTTAATCCGGCTCTGCGCCTGACGGGCTTTACTGGCTTTATAGCGGAAGCGGTCAATGTACGACTGCATGTGCGCCATTTGCTTTTGCTGCTTCTGGTACATCGCCTGTTGCAGGATCAGCTTTTCTGCACGCATGGTTTCGAAGGCTGAGTAGTTACCCGTGTACTCGTTCAGCAGCTCATTTTCGATATGGATGATGCGGTTAACCACTGGGTCAAGGAAGTCGCGGTCATGGGAAATGAGTACCAGAGTGCCGCGGTAGTTTTGCAGCCACTTCTCCAGCCACATCACGGCGTCCAAATCCAAGTGGTTGGTCGGTTCGTCGAGCAGCAGTAAGTCTGAGCGACATAGCAGTGCCTGCGCGAGGTTCAGGCGCATACGCCAACCACCGGAGAACTGGGTGAGGTTCCAGCTCATCTGATCCTGACGAAAGCCAAGACCGTCCAGTAACTCTGCCGCACGGGCGCGAATGCTGTAGCCGCCGACGGCATCAATTTTGTCATGAAGGGTGGCGACCTTGTGGCCGTCATCCGCTTCTTCAGCAGCACGAAGGGCCTGCTCCAGCGCGCGGTATTCGCGGTCCCCGTCAATCACATATTCAATCGCTTCGCGTTCCAGCGCTGGGGTTTCCTGCGCTACCCACGCCATTTGCCAGCCGCTTGGGAAGTTACAACTACCCGCATCAAGGGACAGCTCCCCTTTAAGCAACGCAAACAGGGTCGATTTACCGCAGCCGTTTTTGCCGACCAGGCCGACTTTATCGCCCGGGTGGATAGTGGCAGAGGCATTGTTGAGCAGCGGTTTGCCACCACGAAGTAGCTGAATATCAGAAATAGTGATCATGACTCTTGGCGGCTCCGGCCGCAGGAATGTGGGGTCGAAAAACTGGCGCTGTTATATCACACGACGGCGATTTACTTAAGAGAGGCGCAAAAATGGACCACGGCAGAGCGGTGAAATGCGGGACGATTTACCGTATGGTTGAAGGATGACGTCAAAGCCGCAGAGTTGGCAGTTTTGTGTCATGATAAAAAGACTATAAAAAATATTATGTTACCTCTTCGCTCTACCACACATTGGGCGTTGGAAAGCTTAAAAGGATTTTGCTGCCAAATGGGAACCCCGACAACGTCTTTATTTAAATCGAAAGTGCTGGTGGTCTTTGCTCATCCAGACCCGCACGAGTCTGTCGCCAACAAACGGATGATTGAGGCTGCCCGTCAATTTGATCATGTCAAAGTACACGACCTCTATGCAGCGTATCCTGACTTTATTATTGATGTTCACCATGAACGTGAGCTTCTTCTAGAACACGATGTGATTGTGTTCCAACATCCACTTCAAATGTACTCCTGCCCTTCGCTTTTAAAAGAATGGATTGATGTGGTGCTTGGTAAAGGCTTTGCCCATGGTGGCGGTAATGCGCTGGCTGGGAAGATTTGCCGCTTTGTCATTACCACTGGCGGTGCTGCGGAAGCCTTCAGCCAAACCGGTTACAACAAATACAGTATGGAAGAACTGTTACAGCCGTTTGAGCTGACTGCACTCCTTTGCCAGATGCGTTGGGTCGATCCGCTTGTGCTTCACTGGGCTCGCCGAGTGAGCGATGAAGACAGGGAAGCTCATGCCGAACTCTACGCCGATTGGCTCTGTCATCCTGTGTCGGAGGTGGTGTAATGGGACATAACTACCTTCTAGACGCTCTGATTTTCCTTGCTGCTGCTGTGGTGGCAGTTCCCCTTGCCCAGCGCCTCGGAATTGGCTCTGTGCTTGGGTATCTGATCGGCGGCGTGGTGATTGGCCCTTGGGGGCTTGGCCTGATTACAGACGTAGAAGCGATTCTGCACTTTGCCGAGCTTGGCGTGGTGCTTCTGCTGTTCCTGATTGGTCTGGAATTGAATCCAAAGAAGCTGCTGCAGATGCGAAGGCCGATCCTTGGCTTTGGTGGCTCTCAGGTCTTTATCAGTACCGTGGTGATTGCTCTGATTGCCTATTACTGGGGTGTCGGTCGTGTTGATGCCTTGGTTGTCGGGATGGGACTGGCGCTGTCATCCACTGCCATCGCCATGCGGATTATCGAAGAACAACGCTTGATGCGCAGCGAAGCCGGGCAATCAGGCTTTGCGGTGCTATTGTTTCAAGATATCGCAGTGATCCCCATGCTTGCGGTGCTTCCTGCGATGGCAGGTGGAGCGGGTGGCAGCTGGCTGGATGTGGGCATCATGCTGGGAGCGATCTTGGTGCTCTTGGTCGGTGGTCATTACCTATTGCGTCCTTTGCTACGCTGGGTGGTGCTAAGCCGCGTCAAAGAGATGTTCACCGTGACTGCTCTAATGCTGGTGATTGGCATCGCCATTGGTATGCAGTCACTTGGACTTTCTATGGCGCTAGGCACCTTCTTGGCAGGTGTGCTGTTGGCAGAGAGTGAATATCGCCACGAGCTGGAAATCGCCATCGAGCCCTTTAAAGGCTTGTTGCTGGGCCTCTTTTTCATCGCCGTAGGCATGGCGGTTGACCTTGGTTTACTGCTCCAATATCCGCTGGAAATTTTATCTGCGGTCGCTGGCTTGATTGGCGTAAAAGTCGCCATCATATATGGGTTAGCCCGCGTCTTTGGTGGTAGCGAGAAATCCCGCAGTCACGTAGCTTTACTGCTGAGTCAAGGTGGGGAATTTGCGTTTGTATTGTTTACTGCAGCGCGAAGTGAAAACCTGCTGACGCCAGAGCTCAATGCTTTCCTGCTGGTGGTGGTGAGTCTGTCTATGATGACGACGCCAATATTGCTGATGCTGCAATCCAAATGGTTTGCCCGCACCATTAATGCCGAAGCCTCAATGCCAGAAGCTCAGCAGTTTGACCACGATGGTGCGCGCGTCATCATCACTGGCTTTGGCCGTTTTGGTCAGGTGGTGGGTAGATTGCTGTTCGCCAACAAGATCAAACTGACCATACTGGAGCGCGATCCTTCGCAAATCGCCTTGCTGCGTAAGTTTGGCTACAAGGTGTATTATGGGGATGCAACCCAGCTTGATTTATTGAGGGCTGCAGGGGCGGCAACGGCAGAGGCCATCATCGTTTGCGCGGATTCGCCGGAAGAAGTGATGGAAATCGTCGAACTTTGTCAGCAACATTTCCCGAATCTGAAGGTGCTCGCACGGGCTCGAAGCCGTGTTGAGGCAAACCAACTACTCGATCATGACGTGGTGGGTTTTTCCCGGGAAACTTTTTTAAGTGCGCTTGATTTAGGGAAACAAACATTGATCGCACTGGGCATGCACCCGTATAAAGCCAAACGCGCAGAGGCATTTTTCAGAAAACTGGATGAAATGCGATTACACGAAATGCAGCCCCACCACAGTGAAGATTCCATGGCTGCATCCCGGACCAAAGAGGCGCGAGTGGAGCTTGAAGAACTGTTCGACCTCGAAATGAAAGGGGATACCGAACGCCACCAGAGCTGGAACCGGGATAGTTAACAATAAGAACGAAGGCAAGGAAGTACATGGCCAAGAAACGATTTATCGCTGGCGCGACCTGTCCATCATGCAGCGCAACGGACACGATGCGCTGGTGGCAAGAGCACCACGTGGAAGTTGTGGAGTGCGTGCAGTGCGGTCATACCGACAGACGCTCACCGATGTCTGCGGAAGAGAAGCAGCCCGTTGCGCAGCAGCAGGATGCTCAGGTTATAGGGATATTTAAACCGCAATAACGAATCCCATAGTCGAAGTCAGTTTATTTCTGTATTATCGGCGCCGAAATGAGCAGGTGTCGCTGTGTCGACACCCTTGAACCGCTTCCGGAGTTAAGATGAAAATCACTAAAGACGTGGTAGTAAGCATTGCTTACCAAGTGAAAAACGAAGACGGCATCGTGGTTGATGAATCAACCAAAGAAATGCCACTGCAGTACCTGCAAGGTCACAATAACCTGATCGTAGGTCTGGAAAATGCATTGGAAGGCCGCGAAGCTGGCGAATCTTTCGAAGTGACTGTTGCGCCGGAAGAAGCGTACGGCGAATACCTGGATGCAATGGTTCAGCGCGTACCTGCTGATGTGTTCCAGGGCGTTGACGAAATCGTTGTTGGTATGCGCTTCCTGGCGGATACTGACCAAGGTCCAATCCCAGTTGAAGTGACTGATGTTGACGGCGATGAAGTCGTGGTTGACGGTAATCACATGCTGGCTGGCCAAACCCTGACGTTCAGCGTGGAAGTGGTTGAGCTGCGTGCGGCGACGGAAGAAGAAATCGCACACGGTCACATCCACCAGTCTGGCGGCTGCTGCGGTGGTCACGACCATGACGACGAAGGCGGTTGCTGTGGCGGCGAAGACAAAGGCGACGACCACGAATGCTGTGGCGGTGGTGGCTGCGGCTCTCACTAAGCCTTAGGCTTGCAGCTATCGCTGGTAGCTGGGTCTGAAAAGAAAGCGCTAATCGATCAGTCGGTTGGCGCTTTTTTATTAGGCAATTTCATATTAATCTCATCGGATATCCACTCTCACTTCGAAAGGAATCATCATGACCCGCCCCTTTTCTATCGCCATACATGGTGGTGCTGGCACCATTGAACGCCGTCTGATGACACCAGAGCTGGAAACTGCTTATCGTAAAGCACTGGCGCAGTCAGCGACGGCAGGGTATGCCGTTCTGGAACAGGGTGGAACTGCGGTTGATGCGACAGTCGCCGCTGTGACTGTGATGGAAGACAGCGAGCTTTTCAACGCAGGCAAAGGGTCGGTGCTTACCCATGAAGAAACCGTTGAGATGGACGCTTCTGTCATGGATGGCAGAAACCTTGAAGCCGGCGCGGTAACCCTGATTCGCCATATCAAAAACCCAGTACAACTAGCCCGTGATGTGATGCAAAAAAGCCCTCATGCGATGTTGGCGGGTGAGGGCGCCGAGTCCTTTGCATTCAAAGAGTGTGGCTACGAGTACGTCGAGCAGGATTACTTTTTCACAGATCGTCGCTACAACGAACTGAAAACGATGAAAAAAACCGGCGGCGTTGCGCTATCGGAAGCGCGCTATCCGGATGAAAAGAAACACGGCACAGTCGGAGCGGTAGCACTCGACAAAGAAGGCAATCTGGCCGCTGCAACCAGCACGGGCGGACTCACCAACAAACGCTGGGGCAGAGTCGGTGACACACCGATCATTGGCGGGGGGAATTATGCCCGTAACGGCAATGTGGCGGTTTCTGCAACCGGTATGGGCGAACTTCTGATGCGCTGCACGGTTGCAGGCGATATTGCCGGACGCATGCAATATGGTAAGGCATCGATAGAGCAAGCCTGCCGTGATGTGATTCATGGTGATTTCCTGAGCCTTGGCGGAGAAGGCGGAGTGATTGCCATTGATGCTGACGGACAGGTGAATTTTGAATTGAATTGTCCGGGCATGTACCGCGCAACGGTGAACGAGAAAGGTGAAGCGTTGGTGGCTATTTTTGCGGACGAAGAGCTTCAGGTCCTAGGAGCCTAGGACCTGTTTTTTAGTAATGCGGTGGCGGTGTTTCTTCCGACATGCTGGCAATGTTTGCCGGCTCCATCGCTTTCAGCTTGGTTACCAAAAAGGTTATTTGCGTTGCCATCTTGTCGATGGTCTTTTGCTGCTGGGTGATCGCATCATTCAGCTCTTCAATCGTGTGTTCCTGAAAAGCCTGTTTGATCTCCAGATCGTCAATTTGTTTCTGCAGACGCAGTTCTGTCTCGGTCATTTTGGTATCTCAAATTACTCTGCTATCCACGCCTGAGCGATACCGGCGGAAGTGCCGGAAATCACGCGACCAGTTGGATCGATGGCGACATCATACACGACTGCACTGGGTGGACGCGTATTTTGTTGCTCTTCCGCCAACCAGCGGCCGAGATTGTCCCCGCTTTCTACATCCCAAAACTCTACCCGTCGTCCCGGCGTGCCGGTCACCAGTTTGGTGCCATCATCTGAAAAACGGGCGGTTGAGAAATTCGGATGGCGGTGGAACATATTGAGCTCGGTTTTCGGCTCGCCCGTCGATAAATCCCAGATGATGGCGGTGTCATCACCATCTGCAGAGAAAGCGAATTTACCGGTGCGGTGCAACTCTACGCGGGTAATACGATGCTCATGGGGAAACTCATTGAGGATTTGTCCGGTTTCAGTGCTCCAGAAAAAGGCGTTGTGGTCATTTCCGCCTGACATGGCGAATTTTCCATTGGGCGCGAGCGACACACTGTTCACTTTATCTTGGTGGGCAAGGAACTCTAGGCGTCTTCCTGTGCCTAAGTCCACGAACAGGGCTTTGCCATTCGAAAGGGCAAGCAGGACTTTTTCGCCATTATTGCTGATATCAACGTCGCGGATAATGCCGTCGGAAATCGACCACAGACCTTCGGCTTGTCCCCATGCCAAATCCCATACCGCAAAGTTTTGCGATGTGGCGGTAATGGCGTAGCGGTTGTTGTCTGAGATCTGACTGGCGAGCACGGTGTTTTTATCCGGGTCTTGATCGCCGAATTCGGCCAGCTTTTTATTTTGTACCAAATCCCACAAATCAATGCCGTGGGACGTGGAAGCGATGAGCGCGAAGCGGCCGTCTCGGCTAAGGCTGAAACTGGTCACGCCATCAGGATCCAGCGTCCAGCGCTGGGCTTCATGGGTAGAGTGAAAGCAGCCGGAAAGTGCTAACAGTGTCAGAAATAAGCAAATTGCGCGGACGAATTGTCGCATTGCCCTTGTGTTCCTTATCTTGGACCCCTATAACGTCGAGTATATTGATCGTTTCGGGCTTTCGCATCGTTATCGCGTAAGCGAATAAAAGAAATGTGGGTTTTATACCAACGGAGTCACTAATGAAATCAGTTTTTAAAATGTCGCTGCTGGCTGCCACTGTTGCACTAGCTGTGGGTTGTCAGGAAGAAGCGAAAGACGAAACCGCAAAAGTTGAAGCGCCTGTTGCTGCTGAAGCTGTAACGTTCGCCACTGAAGATGACAAAGCGGCATACGCGATTGGTGCGTCCCTGGCGCAGTACCTGAAAGCCAATCTGGACCAGCAAGAAGAATTGGGCTTGGCTTTGAGCAACGACTTGGTTCTGCAAGGTGTGCAGGACGCATTTGCTGACAAATCCAAGCTGACCGAAGAAGAAGCGCAGCTGGCGTTGCAAGCGCTGGATCAGCGTGTTGCCCAACTGGCTCAGGAAAAAGCTCAGGAAAAAGCAGCAGAAGCAGTGAAAGTTGGTGAAGACTTCCGAGCACAGTTTGCGAAGACTGACGGTGTGAATACCACAGATTCTGGCCTCATGTACCTGGTAGAAACAATGGGTGAGGGTGATAAACCAGCGGCAGAAGACACTGTTGTCGTTCACTACAAAGGCACCCTGACTGACGGTACCCAGTTCGATAGTTCTTACGATCGCAACCAGCCAGCAACTTTCCCGCTAAACCGCGTGATCCCGGGCTGGACTGAAGGCGTTCAGCTAATGCCTGTAGGTTCTAAGTTCAAGTTCGTTATCCCGCCTGAGCTGGCATACGGCTCTCAGGATACGCCAGCGATTCCTGCCAACTCGACGCTAGTGTTCGAAGTTGAGCTGTTGGAAATCAAAGGCAAAGGTGACGAAGCGAAAGGTTAATCCCTCGATTGCACGTTTGCTTACAAAGAGAACCCCGGCTTTTGTCGGGGTTTTTTTATTTTCTTGATCTAAGTCTGTTAGACTTATCGCTAGATTTTAAAGTTTGCAGCTTTCGTTTATCTTTGCCTGCGGTAAACGAAATCCATCACAAAGGAAGATAAACCTGTGGTATCGACAGACAGCTTTGGTGCGGACGTGATCGTCGAAAGTGACTTTATCGAGAGTAATCCTTTCACTGACACCGATCGCGTTATCCTGAAATCTTATGAAGCCGTGGTAGATGGTCTTGCAGCCCTGATTGGTCAGCACTGTGAAATCGTGCTGCACTCGCTGGAAGATTTGAACACCTCTGCTATCAAAATTGCCAACGGCGAGAACACTGGCCGTCAGGTGGGTTCGCCTATCACTGATTTGGCACTGCGTATGTTGCGTGATATTGAAGGATCTGAGCGAAACTTCTCACGTGCTTACTTCACGCGTGCCAAAGGCAACACTCTGATGAAATCTATCACAGTGGCCATCCGCAATGCGGACAACCGCGTGATTGGCCTTCTGTGTATCAACATCAACTTGGATGCGCCTTTCTCTCAAGTGCTGCAAGCTTTCATGCCGACAGAAGAAGCTCGTCAGGCTGTGTCTTCCGTGAACTTTGCCAGCGATGTGGACGAGCTGGTAGACCAAACGGTCGAGCGCACCATCGAAGAGATCAACGCAGACAAATCTGTGTCGAACAATACCAAGAACCGCCAGATTGTGATGGAGCTGTTCGATAAAGGTATTTTCGATATCAAAGATGCCATCAACCGTGTGGCAGATCGCCTTAATATTTCCAAACACACGGTTTATCTCTACATCCGTCAGCGAAAAGGTGAGGACGGCGAAAAATGAGCCTGAGTTATGTGCTGGTGGTGAATGGCCCAGTATACGGGCGCCAGTCATCGCTCACCGCGTACCGCTTTGCCAAAGTACTGATAGAAAAAGGACACACGTTAACGCGTGTGTTTTTCTATCAAGATGGTGTGTCCAACGCTTCCTCACTGACAGTGCCAGCCAATGACGAATTTGATTTGGTTGCTGCTTGGCAATCACTGTCAAAAGAAAGTGGCGTCGAGCTGGAAACCTGTGTTGCCGCTGCACTGCGTCGTGGTCAGGTGAGCGAAGAAGAGGCGAAACAGCATGCGCTCACATCATCCAACATGGCGGATAGCTTCTCTCAGGCAGGTCTTGGTGCGCTTTCAGAAGCCCTGCTGACTGCTGACCGCGTGATTCAGTTCTAGGTGCTGTTATGAAAAAGATAGGTTTTGTTTTCTCTTCTGCGCCTCATGGCAGCGCGTCTGGCCGGGAAGGGCTCGATGCGGTGTTGGCAACTTCCAATTACAGTGAAGATCTTGTCCTGTTTTTCGTCGGTGATGGTGTGATGCAATTGCTGGCGGGCCAAAAGCCGGATGAAGTGCTGAGTCGCGACTATATTTCTACCTTCAAAATGCTGTCACTGTGCGATGTGGAGGAGATCTACGTGTGTGCTGACTCTTTAGCTGAGCGCGGTTTGAGTGACCATCCCCTTGTTATTACGGTAGAAAAAAGATCACCAACGGACATTGCTGCCTCACTGGGCCAATGTGCCAAAGTGCTCCAGTTTTAAGGATCGTCAATGCTTCATACCGTTAATGCTTCCCCTTATGCCTCATCTGCTCTGGCGAATTGTCTGCGATATTCCGAGAAACACAGTGAGATCCTTTTGCTGGAAGATGCTGTTGTCGCTGGGATCCTTGGAGGGCAGTGGCAAGAAAAACTGGTTTCGTCAGGGCGCAGGATTTATGTGCTTCAAGAAGACGCTATGGCCCGCGGCATCGAGCATCAAATCGCCTCACAATTTGAACTTATTGATATGGAAGGGTTTGTTGAACTAACAACTCGGCATGTCACGCAAATGAAATGGTGATTTAGCCGTCTATCTACTAGCGTAATAGTCTGGGATTGTAGCGGTTATAAAACGATCAAAGCAAAGATCGTTGTATAAATCTTGACACCCCATTTGACGACGCCTAAAATTTCGCGTCCCTACTTTTGTGGGGCATAGATTTTTCACACTTATACGTAAGTAATATCAGGAGCTATTTAATGGCAACTATTAACCAGCTGGTACGCAAGCCACGCATCAAGCAAGTTGCAAAAAGCAACGTGCCTGCGCTGGAAGCGTGTCCGCAAAAACGTGGTGTATGTACTCGTGTTTACACCACTACTCCTAAAAAACCTAACTCGGCACTGCGTAAAGTATGTCGTGTTCGCCTGACCAACGGTTTTGAAGTTACTTCATACATCGGTGGTGAAGGTCACAACCTGCAAGAGCACTCAGTTGTTCTGATCCGCGGTGGTCGTGTTAAAGACCTTCCAGGTGTGCGTTACCACACCGTTCGTGGTGCACTTGACTGTGCAGGCGTTAACGACCGTAAACAAGGTCGTTCTAAGTACGGTGTGAAGCGTCCTAAGTCTTAATGGAATCCGTTAAGTAAGGCCAAACACTAATTAATTTGTAATTTTGAAAAAACTGAAAAGTTTTGGATAAAACCTGAAGAAGACAACGGAGAATTTCCATGCCACGTCGTCGCGTAATTGGTCAGCGTAAAATCCTGCCGGATCCTAAGTTCGGATCAGAGCTGCTGGCAAAATTTGTAAACATCGTAATGGTTGACGGTAAAAAGTCGACTGCTGAAAAAATCGTTTATGGTGCACTGGACATCATGGCAGAGCGTTCTGGTAAAGATCACCTGTCTGTGTTCGAAGCCGCTCTTGAAAACGTACGCCCTGCGGTAGAGGTTAAATCTCGCCGTGTTGGTGGTTCAACTTACCAAGTGCCAGTAGAAGTACGTCCTGTACGTCGTAACGCTCTGGCGATGCGTTGGTTGGTTGAAGCTGCGCGTAAGCGTGGTGAAAAATCTATGGCTCAGCGTCTGGCTAACGAAATGCTGGATGCATCTGAGAACAAAGGTACTGCTGTTAAGAAACGTGAAGACGTTCACCGTATGGCAGAAGCGAACAAAGCATTCGCTCATTACCGCTGGTAATACCTTTTTGGGCGCGACTTCGGTCGCGCCTAAACCACACTCTAAGGATACCCTTAGTAAGAGGATACTACTGTGGCTCGTAAGACCCCTATTGAGCGCTACCGTAACATCGGTATTTGTGCGCACGTAGACGCAGGTAAAACTACAACAACAGAGCGTATCCTGTTTTACACCGGTCTTTCTCATAAAATTGGTGAAGTGCACGATGGTGCAGCAACCATGGACTGGATGGAGCAGGAGCAAGAGCGTGGTATCACCATCACCTCCGCTGCGACTACAACTTTCTGGCGCGGTATGGATGCGCAATTCCCTGAGCATCGCATCAACATCATTGATACCCCAGGACACGTTGACTTTACCATCGAGGTAGAGCGTTCCCTGCGCGTATTGGATGGTGCAGTAGTTGTATTCTGTGGTTCTTCCGGTGTTGAACCTCAGTCAGAGACCGTTTGGCGTCAGGCTGACAAATATGAAGTTCCTCGTATGGTTTTCGTCAATAAGATGGACCGTGCAGGCGCAGATTTTCTGCGTGTGGTTGAGCAAATTAAAGTTCGACTGGGCGCAACTCCAGTGCCAATTCATCTGAATATCGGCGCTGAAGAAGACTTCCGCGGTGTTATCGACCTTATCAAAATGAAGGCGATTAACTGGAGCGAAGCTGACCAGGGTATGAGCTTCACATACGAAGACATCCCGGCAGACATGCAAGAGCTGGCTGATGAGTGGCACCAGAATCTGGTCGAAGCCGCTGCTGAAGCAAACGAAGAGCTGATGGATAAGTACCTCGAAGAGGGTGAACTGACCGAAGCTGAAATCAAGCAAGCTCTGCGTGAACGTACACTGAATAATGAAATCGTACTGGCGACTTGTGGTTCTGCATTTAAGAACAAAGGCGTTCAGGCGGTTCTTGATGCTGTTATTGAGTTCCTTCCTTCCCCTGTTGATGTGAAAGCGATCAAAGGTGAAGACGAAGATGGCAACGAGATCGAGCGTCACTCTGACGACAACGAACCGTTTGCAGCTCTGGCATTTAAAATTGCTACAGACCCATTCGTGGGTACTTTGACCTTCCTGCGTGTTTACTCAGGTGTGGTTAACACTGGCGACACTGTGTACAACTCAGTGAAGCAAAAGCGTGAACGTTTCGGCCGTATCGTTCAGATGCACTCAAACAAGCGTGAAGAAATCAAAGAAATTCGCGCGGGTGACATTGCAGCAGCCATCGGTCTGAAAGACGTCACTACAGGTGACACCCTGTGTGCACAAGAATCAAAAGTGGTTCTTGAGCGTATGGAGTTCCCTGAACCAGTTATTCAGATCGCTGTAGAGCCACGCTCTAAAGCAGACCAGGAAAAAATGGGTATCGCGCTGGGTAAACTGGCGGCAGAAGATCCATCATTCCGCGTTGAAACCGATGACGAGTCAGGCCAGACCCTGATCTCAGGTATGGGTGAGCTTCACCTGGACATCATCGTAGACCGCATGCGTCGTGAGTTCAGCGTAGAATGTAATGTAGGTAAGCCACAGGTGGCATACCGCGAAACCATCCGTGGTTCGGCTGAAGTCGAAGGTAAATTCGTCAAGCAGTCTGGTGGTCGTGGTCAGTACGGTCATGTTTGGCTGAAACTGGAACCATCTGAGAAAGGCGAAGGTTTTGTCTTCGTCGACGAAATCGTTGGTGGTGTGGTACCGAAAGAATATATCGGCGCTGTTGCTAAAGGTGTTGAAGAGCAGATGAGTAGCGGTGTACTTGCTGGCTACCCAGTGCTTGATATCAAAGCAACGCTTTTCGATGGTTCGTACCATGATGTTGACTCCAACGAAATGGCGTTTAAGATCGCTGCATCTATGGCATTCAAGAAAGGTGCACTTGAAGCGCAACCTGTCATTCTTGAGCCAATGATGAAAGTGGAAGTTACCACTCCAGAAGACTGGATGGGTGACGTAGTGGGCGACCTGAACCGTCGTCGTGGTCTGATTGGTGGTATGGATGAAGGTCCTGCTGGCTTGAAGATCATTCGCGCGCAGGTGCCACTGGCTGAGATGTTTGGTTACGCAACTGACTTGCGTTCAGCGACTCAGGGCCGCGCATCTTACTCTATGGAATTCAGTGACTATGCTGATATTCCTAAGAACATCGCTGATTCAATCATCGCAGAGCGTTCTTGATTGATAGGTGGTTTTAATGCTGGCATTATTGGCCCGCATTAATAAAAACTTCTGATCGCACTCACGACGGTGGGTGCGGCTCACAACTAGGAAGGAACACGATCGTGTCTAAAGAAAAATTTGAACGTACGAAACCGCACGTTAACGTTGGTACTATCGGCCACGTTGACCACGGTAAAACC